>NZSH01000037.1 GCA_002696705.1 Woeseiaceae bacterium
CGAACGACGAATGACGAGTGAATGGCCGAAGCACGAAGCACGAATAACGACAGATCGAAGCTATATCGTCATCCGGCCATTTCTAGTGAGTTGGCGTCATTCACTGGTTAGGTATTCGTTATTTCCTCCTATTTCTGCTGTAGGTANTCGTCAATCGTCAATTCAAGNGTTGCGCCNACGGTGGGAGCTTGTTCGATCNGACTGANAAATGCGCGATGGCGAGCGTCGGTCTGAAACAGGATTTTGCCAGGCTGACCTAGAATCTTTGATTGATACCTAGATTCAACACCGCCAAGACCTTTGTTATCTAGCCCAACATACCCGAGGAGATGCGCGGCCATTTCCCGATTCGGGTAATAGCGCCGCTCCTCTTGAATCCACCCAATCCCCTCGATCTTGAGTGCCGCAATTCGTGCTTTAACCTCGGGTAACACTTGCCGACGGATATAGGCAAAAGCTCGGTCAGTATCCAATCGCGCGGTGAGCTCNTCCACGCTAAGGTAGCCGCCCTGACCGCAATCTTTCAACACGTCGCAGAGTTGCTTGGCAACTATCTCAGCGTTGTTGATCTGTCTCGGTATCGCGGTAATGGTGTCGGCTTCAACACTCAGTGCCAGTACGCGACCTTTTCGATCAAGAATATCTCCTCGCTTCGCAGGAACTGAAAGTGTTTGTTCCTGCTGAATCGCAGCCTGCTCTAAATAAAAATCATGGTCATAAACCTGGACATACCATAATCGACCGCCGATCACGCACATCCACCCCAGCAATATCACTGCCACCAAGGTAACTCGACGTCGTATTGCGTGACGCCACTGGTCACTCGCACCAACTGCTGCTGTCTGCTTCTCAATCTCTTCACCGGACATGCCGGCTTGAGAATCATCAGCAAAAAGTGGGCCAATACCTTGTGACCGCTTGGTCAATTACTCCCCCCTATATCTATCTACGAGTAGCCACGATCGCAGTGTCAGGCGGTGGTGCCACCTCGACCCGTTCTAGTACGATCACCTGATCCTGTGACGGCACTACCAAGTTCAGTTNTTCAGTGGCTAACCTTTCAACTACGCTTTGGCGACGTCAGGNTTTCAATTTCAAGACGAAGTTNCTTATTTNCTGATTTTTCTATCTCGTGTTCTTTGCGCAAATCTTCAATACGATACCCATACTGTATTAACTCAAAGTTCTGCCACGCGGAAAACAAGACCACCGCCACGATTACTATCCCAAACCCCACCCAACGCCTGAGTTCCTTGTGTTGTTTTTTGTCAGGCTCGCGAACGATCACCGTGTTCCGCACGTTCGGCGTGACTTCATACTTAGACCATTGCGACTTCATGCGACCCTCTCAGCCACCCGCAACTTTGCAGATCTTGCGCGTGGATTACGCTCAACTTCTTCGTCCTGAGGAATGACGGGACGCTTCGTTAAAACGCGAATCGCTACTTCACCTCCACGCTCAAGCGCGCGGAACGTGTGTTTCACGATGCGATCTTCAAGTGAATGGAAGGAAATAACGACTAACCTAGCCCCCGTCCGCAAGCGACGACACATTGCCTCCAACGCAGCTTCTAATCCCTCTAACTCCTGATTCACCCAAATCCGAATCGCTTGAAAAGTCCTGGTCGCCGGGTCGATGCGCGTGTATCCTCTTCGTCTCAACGAGCGCCGCACGATTGACGCCAAATCCCCAGTCGAGGTTACCGGTGATGTCCGCCTCGCCTCCACAATCGCTCGGGCAATACGTCGTGATTGTCGCTCCTCGCCATATTTAAAGATGATGTCCGCTAATGTTTGTTCCGAGGTATTCCGGATCAAGTCTGCTGCGGTCTGGCCAGCCGATTGATCCATTCGCATATCAAGCGGTTCGTCACGGCGAAAACTAAAACCACGCCCTTCACCATCCAAATGGAGCGATGAAACACCCAAGTCTGCTAACACGCCGTCAACGCTAGAAATCTGGCTGGTATTTAGAACAGCGTCCACGTCTTTGTAATTGGCATGATGAAGTTCGACATGTTCAGCCCAAGCCGATAACGCGGTGTGTGCCTGGCTCAGCGCTTCGCGATCACGGTCAAGCCCAATCACTCGGCTGGCACCATGTTCAAGTAGTACGCGCGCATGACCACCTAAACCCACCGTGCAGTCAACAAACAAGCCTCCGCGCTGGGGAGCTAAAAATGTCAGCACCTCTGCAGTGAGCACTGCCTGATGCACAGTTGTATCCGTCAAATGCCAAACTCCGCCAAGGCGCGCGCATCCTCTTCGGAATATGGTTCGCGCTGTAGCTTGGCCACAAATCGGTCATGGTTCCACACATCCAAATAGTCGTACAAACCAAAGACATCAACCTCGCCAACTATTAACGCTGACTCACGAAGTCGCTGATGAATCGATACCCGTCCCTGTCGATCAAACTCAGCGGGCTGTCCAAAATAGTTGATTCGGTCAAAAAACCTCGCACGCGAAGGGTGTGATGAGGGAACTTGGGCAAGCTTCTGTTCGATCCCTTCCCACACCGACATTGGATAGACACGTGCATAGTCACCAGAAAGACTGGTCACGAACAATCTGGTTCCATAACGTTCCTGAATGAACGCACGAAAAGCAGTCGGAATCTTGAGCCGACCCTTGTCATCGATTTTTGCTGAGAAATTACCCCTAAGCACCTATTAAACTCCACTTTAAGCCATTAAAATCCACTGCAATCGTAAGAAACGCAGAGGTTTATGTCAACATTCAAATATTGGTTTCCATTTATCTTCGCTAAACTTTCTCCTATTTCTAATTCGGCGCTGTTTCGCAAAGATGACCTGCAGAGCGTGCTAACATTAAATGTTCTATTAATTGACGTTACGCGTGCTGCTTGTCGACCCAGCGGACTACCCGGTAACTTCCTATAAAAAATGTTGCGTGCAGGCCTGATTGGCTTCCCATCGTCCGGTAAGACCACCCTGTTTCAATTAATGACTCAGGCTCTTGAAACTAGTAATAGCCGACGTCGTGGAGATGCTGCAGTGGGAATTTCACGGGTACCGGATGAAAGACTCGACCACCTGACGACCATGTTTAACCCTAAGAAACACGTACCAACCACTGTGCAATTTTCTGACCCGACAGGACAGCAAGGTCTGACCTCAACAGTAGATGTTTCGGTATTTCGTGAAGCGGATGCCCTGCTTCATGTCGTTCGAGCGTTTCAAAGTGAAACAGCACCACCTCCTTCAGGTTCCGTTGACCCTGGACGTGACATCCGTTTGATGGAAGAAGAACTAATTTTGAACGATTTAGATGTCGTAGAACGGCGCCTCCAACGCGTCAATCAGGATTTAAAAAAAGGGAAGAACACGACATTAGACCAGGAAAAAGCTGTTCTCACGCAATGCCGGGAATCACTTGAAGANGGTACGCCNGTGCGNGCACTNAACCTTGATGAACATCTCCAAAAACAANTGCGGGGCTTTCAACTACTTTCGGCTAAACCTCTCTTGCTGATCCTCAACCTCGACGAAACTGACCTCTCTCAAAATACACGAGCCGATGCATCNCCAGGCATAGAACGGATTAAGGATAAGCTCACGCACGCCCACGTGCCGGTTTGCGCAAAAATTGAGCTGGAAATCTCACAGCTAGATCCCNGTGACGCTNAAANTTTTTTGGCNGATCTCGGACTTGTGGAATCGAGCCTCGACCGTGTGATTCGTGCTGCCTTTCAATTGCTGGGGTACATCTCGTTTTTTACTGTTGGTGAGGACGAATGTCGCGCATGGGCTGTGCCAAAAGGAACCANNGCGCAGGCTGCGGCACGCGAAATTCATTCAGATATCGCCCGAGGNTTCATTAGGGCCGAAGTCGTTTCCTACGAACNATTAAAAGAGCGTGGCTCGCTTCATACTTGTCGTGAGCACGGTGAAGTGCGGCTCGAAGGCAAAGAATACGAAGTGCANGACGGCGACGTTATCAATTTTCGATTTGCGACGTGATAGGATGCGCGAAGGGCACTGTGCCCGACACATCGTGCGCGTGTCAGAGACCNTTACCGGAGAACTTATTAAGCTATGCGGGCACTCATCACTGGCGGGGCNGGATTTATTGGATCACATCTTTCNCAGGCACTNCTCNANGCAGGCCATGAAGTGTTTGCGCTAGACAATCTGTCAACCGGCTCAATCGACAATATTGNACACTTGAAATCCCATCCATCTTTTCACTATACGAATGAGTCGGTAACAAATGAGCCCGTGTTAGCCGAGTTGGTCGATCGTAGTGACGTCATTTTCCATCTGGCAGCTGCAGTCGGCGTCAAGTTAATCGTTGAGGCACCAGTTCATACGATTGAAACAAATGTGCATGGCACTGAAGTCGTCTTAACTCATGCCAACAAGAAAAAGAAGCTAGTCATTGTCGCGTCGACTTCTGAAGTTTACGGTAAATCGAGCGAGGTGCCATTTAAGGAAGAAGCAGACATCAGGCTCGGTGCAACATGGAAGCACCGCTGGGCCTATGCCTGCAGCAAAGCTCTCGATGAGTTCTTGGCGNTAGCCTACTGGAAAGAAAGACAACTTCCGGTTATTGTCGTGCGACTCTTCAATACNGTTGGTCCACGCCAGACTGGGCAGTACGGCATGGTAATCCCGTCATTTGTCCGACAAGCCTTAGCCGGCCAGCCAATTACCGTCTTTGGAGATGGNTCNCAGTCGAGAAGTTTCACTTATGTGGGTGATGTCGTCGGAGCCCTCATNAAACTGAGCACTGAATCACGAGCCATCGGACAGGTTTATAACATCGGNAACANTCACGAAATTACGATCCGGGCGCTGGCTGAAAAAATTAAAACTATGACAAACAGCTCCTCTGAGATTGTNACGATCCCTTATGACCANGCGTACGATGCCGGTTTTGAGGATATGCCTCGNCGGGTGCCNGACCTCACAAAGATTCATGAGTTGATAGGGTACGTCCCAGAAGTNCAACTCGANGAAATACTTTCGCAAGTTATTNATTACTTTAAGGAACGCTAANCAATCACCTGTATGCTGCTGCTAGCCTGACTCTCACGTAATGTCATCGCCAGTTTCGGAGACTTCCTCCGCGCCGCATCAATCATCAAAGCCGTCNTCCNNACGACTTGCCCGCTCCGTAGGTGTGATCGGAAGTGCCACGATGATTAGTCGTGTCCTCGGGCTTGTTCGNGANCANGTTCTGGCNTANCTCTTTGGCGCTGGAAANGCGATGGATGCCTTCACCATAGGATTTCGNATCCCGAACTTGATGCGTGATCTCTTTGCCGAAGGCGCGATGAGTGCAGCATTTGTCCCNACCTTTACTCGACGCATGACGACCGANGGTCGAGAGGTTGCGTGGCGACTNGGAAATCAACTCATCAATGCTCTGCTGCTTACNACNGGCATTCTGGTNATNGCNGGGATTNTTTTTGCTGGTCCCATTGTAAATATGTTCGCCGCAGANTATGCCAACGTTCCAGGAAAACTCGAGCTNACAACATTACTAACGCGCATCATGCTGCCGTTCCTGACGTTGGTANCCGTGGCTGCCGCCTTAATGGGAATGCTCAACGCGCATCAGCATTTTTTCACACCTGCGCTCTCNCCAGCGATGTTCAANATNGCCATGATCGCNAGTGGGTTTGGTCTTGTTCCACTAATGCCGCAGTTCGGGTTGCCTCCAATTNCGGGTATGGCAATTGGCACTCTTCTTGGCGGNTTCGGCCAGGGATTCNTTCAATGGATGGCNCTCCGAAAACAGGGCTATCGATANCGCCTATTGCTNAATCCCCGCGATAGTGGGCTNCAAGAAGTGCTTAGACTGATGGGNCCTGGCACCCTCGGANTAGCAGCCGTGCAAATTAANTTGCTCGTCAANTCAATNCTCGCGACGGGTGAAGGGACAGGCGCCGTNTCCTGGCTTAGTTATGCNTTTCGNCTAATGTATCTGCCGATNGGACTCTTTGGAGTCTCTATNGCNACNGCTNCATTACCGCAATTTTCTCGAATGGCAGCGCTGGAAAATACNACGGATATGCGAAAAATGATTTCCAGCAGNCTGCGCTTGATGATGATGTTGAACGTACCCGCTGCCGTAGGCTTGATGGTGTTGGCGACGCCAATCATCGCCNTGATCTTCGAGCGAGGAAGTTTCACCTCAGCTGATACGGCTGCTACNGCCGCAGCGCTNCAATGCTATGCCCCTGGGTTAATTGGNTACTCCACGGTCAAAATTACGGCGCCTATTTTTTACGCCATGCGAGATAGTCGCACGCCAGCGGTCATCAGTGGGATNGCTGTTGCACTTAATNTGGTNCTCAATTTAACNCTAGTNCGGATTATGGGCTATCAAGGTCTAGCTCTTGGAACAGCNATTGCGGCAATTTTAAACGCCCTGATCTTAATGATCTTNCTGCATCGCCGTCTGGATGGAATTGACGGAGCNAGACTTGGCATNACCTTTNTCAAAATTGTCGTAGCATCCATCATCATGGGTANTGTAGCNGTTGTTACAGAACGATANTTGGCTGACATCTGGCCAAGCGCCCTTCTCAGTGTGCAAATACTGCGCCTCTCTATCACTATCGCGGCGAGCGTNCTGGTTCTCTGCGGTGCGGCTCAGGCCTTGCGTATGGATGAATTCAACGACGCNCGTCGCCGTATTATNGCNAAACTCACTGGGANTGTTTGAAGCTGTTGAAACAATNGGTNTNAACGAGGCTGCGGCCAACATTATGGTACGATTACNTANTAGGCTCGAGCCACGCTGATTGGATTTCANTAAAGTTACTGGTTCGTGAGTAGTGTAGATGCCTCAATATCGTTACTCCGCATCCCCATACCGCTTCGGCCCNGGGCCAATTTCTCCNGGCATTAANATGTTGATNAAACTCAACATTCTTGCCTTCGTCGCAACTATCGTGTGGCCACGCCTNNTGCTCTCATTCGGATTGACACCTCAGGCAGTATTCGAGCANTTTCATTTCTGGCAACCAGTNACGTANCTATTCCTTCANGGTGGTCTTTTTCACATCTTATTCAATATGTTGGCCCTNTGGATGTTTGGCGTGGAACTCGAACGTCTTTGGGGAAGCAAGGCCTTTATTAAATACTATTTTGTAACAGGCATCGGTGCCGCCGTAACNGTATTGTTCGTCTCCCTACTCCCGATTGCGTCCGCTGATCAAATGTACNATTCGGTAACAATCGGTGCGTCCGGTGCNGTGTATGGAGTNNTGCTTGCCTTTGGNCTGTACTATCCAGATCGCCCGATCTACATGTATTTCCTGTTTCCCGTACCGGCAAAGTATTTNGTCATGATCATTGGGGGAATTCTCTTTTTCTCATCNATCAACGATACGAATAGCGGCGTCTCACACGAAGCCCATCTTGGAGGACTNCTCGCCGGTTACCTCTATTTAAGAGGGGGTGGGGGTGGGACAACAAATTTAATTGGCGAAATTAAATACCAGTACATTAAATGGAAAATGAACCGNCTTCGNCGACGCTTCCATGTTCACCCTNGNAAGCGANATGACGACTGGACTGGACCTGTCCATTGACACTCTGAATATTCTGANCACATCANAGACNGCGATTTAATGTATTTCGCTCTAGGTTGTCGCTGTCTCGTTGGANTCGTCACNNGTNAGGTTCGCACCAAGCCAATCGTGGCGAGCTGGACTAAAAAAGTCGATTTCAAACGTATCGTCAAGNACTTCAGCCTGATGTTCGACGCCCGATGGAATAACCAAGACTTCGCCTTCGCNCACAAGGACTTCATCNCCAGCAATCATGAACTTAACCCGTCCCTGGAGCACATANGTCATCTGCTCACTTTCGTGCGCNTGCTTGGGNATCATGGCGCCTTTCTTCAGATAGACTTGCACCAACATCTCACGCNCTCCAGAAACAACCTTGCGCGAGATCATTGCGGTAACCTTATCTGGCGCTATATNTTCCCACCGATGCAGTGTAAAACTGGTAGACATTGCATGTTCCACGCTACGAAATACCNCGTTTTTAGGCTCTTTTNTNGCAAGAGCGCGATGAGTATACCACTGCCAGCCGATGTTATAATGTGATGAGTAACTCAACTATCAATTTTGAGTAGCAACAACATCCTTCGCGTGCCACTAATATCTGACAGAAGCATGAGTGTATTTGTTACTACTGGAGGATGTGATACGCCAAGTAACACATCCCTGAATGAGCTAACGATTCGATGAGCCCAAANGCCGCCACAGCTTCCAACCCGTCGTCGCAATCCAAANCGANCANGAATCAGAAGCACATGAAAGATCTTTCCCGGGACGATCTTTTAAANGCCTATCGCCTGATGGTTCTCTCGCGACGCTTGGACGAAAAAGAAATTCAACTCAANAACCAGAGTGCAACATTTTTTCAGATTAGCGCGGCTGGNCATGAAGCCGTCCAAGTCGCTGCCGGAATGCTGCTCAGACCAGGATACGACTGGATCTTTCCATACTATCGAGACCGAGCACTTTGTTTAACGCTCGGTGTTAGTCCAACAACCATGTTGTTGGGAGGGGTGGGTTCGGCAGAAGACCCCAGTTCTGGTGGTCGGCAAATGCCATCCCACTGGAGCAGCCGAGAGTCGCACATCGTATCGCCATCCAGCGCAACGGGAACTCAATGCCTTCACGCGGTGGGCTGTGCTGAAGCTGGCGTTCTCGCTGCGACGCAGCGCACGGCTGACAAGGCCCTGATATCCGCCCACGATGATGAGGTCGTTCTAGTGTCGCTTGGCGAAGGCGCAACCAGTGAAGGTGAATTTTGGGAAGCCTTAAGTGCAACCTGTCTTCGAAAACTTCCGGTCGTCTACGTGATTCAAGACAATGGCTACGCTATTTCCGTACCAGTCGATGCACAAACACCGGGTGGGAGTATTTCCACCCTCGTCGAACGATTTCCTACGCTCCGCACGATAAACATTGATGGAACAGATTTCTTCGAGAGTTACAGTGGTATGCATGAAGCGATTACTTACGCACAATCACGAAAGGGCCCAGCGTTAGTGCATGCCAGCGTCGTACGCCTGCACTCTCATTCGTTGTCTGACGATCAGAAAGCATATCGAAGCGAAGAGGAATGCAAGGCCGATCTTGAGCAAGATCCACTAAAACTATTCAAACATTGGTGCATCCAGGAATCAGATCAGATCGGTGAGGCAGACCTCAAGAAAATCGAGTCAGCTGTCGACAATGATATTGCTGAAGCAACCAGTCAGGCACTTGCAGCCTCTCAGCCAAATCCCGCGACTGTTCTGGATTATTTGTATTCACCTAAAATCGATCCAGCGTCAGCAGCCTTCACTTCTGAACCAACGCCATCCGGCGATCCGGAAACCATGGTGACAGCAATTAACCATACATTACGGGATGAAATGACTTGTAATCCTCATATTGTGATGTTTGGAGAAGATATAGCGGACTGCAGTCGACCAGAATCGCTACCGTCAGTGTCTGGCAAAGGTGGCGTATTTAAAGTTACCCATGGACTTCAACGAGCATTCGGGGAAGACCGAGTCTTCAATACACAAGTAGCCGAGGCCGGTATTGTTGGCCGTGCTCTAGGCATGGCAATACGAGGAATCAAGCCGGTAGTGGAAATTCAGTTTTTCGACTACATCTGGCCGGCAATGATGCAGCTCCGCAACGAAATCTCCATGTTGCGCTACAGGTCTAACAACACCTACACGTGCCCTATGGTAATTCGTGTGCCCATTGGAGGCTATTTGCGGGGAGGGGCGCTTTATCACAGTCAGTCCGGCGAAAGTATTTTTGCGCACTGCCCAGGCCTGCGGATCGCCTACCCATCGAATGCAGAAGATGCGAGTGGACTGCTCCGAACTGCTATTCGATGCGACGACCCCGTGCTCTTTTTTGAACATAAACACCTTTACCGACAGACTTACAATAAACGTCCGTACCCTGGGGCTGATTACACTGTTCCGTTCGGACAGGCTGCGACACGCCGTGAGGGTCATGACATTGTCGTCGTAACGTGGGGCGCTCTTGTACAGCGGTCGTTACTGGCAGCCCAGCAAGCGTCGAAAGACGACATAAGTGTCATGGTGCTCGACCTGCGCACCATCGCCCCTTACGATTGGGAGAGTATTGCCAGTGCGATTCAACAGACAAACCGAGTCGTCATAGCCCACGAAGATCAGCTTACCTGCGGNTTTGGCGCCGAACTTGGGTCTCGGATTGCCGATGAACTTTTTGATTGCCTNGATGCGCCAGTCAAGCGGGTTGCCGCCCTCGATTGTCCCGTCGCCTACCACCCGATTCTGGAAGAACAGATCTTGCCACAAACTAACGACATTCTGAAAGCTATCCAAGAGGTTGTGAGTTATTAAGTGCCTTACCAGCCTGTCGACCGCTAGACCGACCTCGTGACGCGCTGGATCTTCGTCAGCCCTACACCAACAAGAATCGCGAGAGCACCCGCCACCTTGGCNAAACCAATGGGTTCATGCAGCCAGAGGGCAGCAATGATCATTGCCGGCACGGGAACGACATTCCCGTAAATAGCNGTACGGGCACTNCCGATGCGCTGCACCGCTGTNCACCAGATCAAATATGACACAACAAGTGCAAAGANGGCGGAATACGTNAGNCCAGCCCANGCNNNTCCACTAATNNTCNTCNAGTCAATTTGTACGAGNTCGACAANCCCNAGCGGAAGAAATAGCACTGTGCCAATAATAAAGGTCCAGGCAGTAACAACTAACGGTGAATATCTTGTGAGTAACTTTTTTGCAAACACCGTGTAGACTGCCCAACACAATACNNCTCCTAACATAAACACATCGCCGAGAACAGAATCCATANCAACACTCGCTTGACGACCNACAATAAGATAGAGCCCTGCAAACGAGAGNCTGATTCCCAACCAATGCACNGCTGANACCTTGGCGGANCCGCGACAGAGCATGACGAGGGCGACAAACACNGGTGNCAGTCCNAGAATTAATGAACTGTTGGACACACTTGTTCGCACGATGCCTTCAATGAAGCAAAGCTGATAAAAGAAGTGNCCGACAATNGCTAGACCTNCAAGNGTTGGCCAGTCACTCCGTNGTGGTAATGGTTCTCGANAAAATCGCAGGAGTCCCAGAAATAGGATTGCTGCNATGGCCATCCNTATTGTGTTAAACGCGAAGGCAGGAAATTCGCTGATCGCAACCTTGACTATGCTGAAATTACTGCCCCAGAAGATGGTCATCAACAACAACAAGCCATCNATGGGTGTTACGTGCGGACGCATATGACGANAGGTGAGCCGAANACGATTCGACTCACCCGATTCGCCTCCAATAATTATCCGCCGAACGGNNNCACGAAAAAGAGAATCAGNGAAATAAGNAGCACGTAGATNACGAGCGACTCGATTAGCACGAGACCCAGAATCAGCACAAACCGAATCTCTGGAGCTGCGTTTGGNTTTCGCGCAATCCCTTCAGCTGCAGCGGCCAAACCNCGTGNNTGANCAAGNGNNCCANACNCNGCNGCAANAGCCANCGCGAATCCTGCCGTAATGATGGACCACTTNNNCANCTCTNNNAAATCGAAGCCCTGGGCGGNCCCNGCTTCTTGTGCGNACAGTGGCGAAATAAGCCCTGNTGCCATCACCAGTAACATTAACANCCACGTAAACCGTGTATTCACAAGCATAGCCTCCTCAAAATCAAAATAAACNCACCATTACATTCATCAAGAAATAATTNACCGCGCAGACCCACCTAGGTTGAGCGAAACGCAGATGTTACGCATGCACGGCAACAGCTCCACCGTNAGCAGATTCCTCATCTTCATGGTCATGATCGACTGTTACTGCTCCTTGGAGGTAGATCATTGTCANCATTACAAAAATAAACGCTTGNAANGANCCCGTAANAATGCCCATGAACATCATCGGTANCGGTACAACCAANGGTACGATCANGAATAAGATCNNGATCACCANTTCTTCACCAAACACGTTACCGAANAACCGAACGGNCAAGGACAACNCTCGGGATAAGTGACTAATGATTTCAATCGGGAAAAAAATTGGGGCGATCCACATCGGTGCCCCTGGTGGAGCTGCAAAATGTTTAATGTAAGCGATCGGACCTTGTTCTCTCACACCATGCCAATGGTAGTAAACGCAGACTGTAAGAGCGCAGCCGAGTGTGACATTAATATTACTGGTCGGCGCCATTAATCCAGGAATGAGTCCCATCAGATTACCCAGCGCAATGAATAACCCCACCGTGCCAACAAGCGTTAGGTAAGCCGGGCCTTTCGGTCCAACAATGTCCAGCAATAACGTCCTGAGTGCGCTTAACCCATCTTCAAAAACCAGTTGCACCGGCCCAGGATTCTCAGCACTAAGATTACGGCTAAGTATGGAACCGACAGTGCCCACGACGCCAATAATTAACAACGCCATAACTAAATAATCAGGAATGAGGTCGCTTTCGGCAGAACTGTGCAGTCCGAACATGCTAAAAATTGGGGTAAGGACGGGCTCCAAAACGGCATTCACCGCCTTGACAATCAATAATTCGTGGATCAGGTTTTCCATGTAGTAGTAAGTGTCTTTACGAAGACATCCTGCTTTTCGAAACTACCCGAAAGCTTTCGAGTGCGATTGCGAAAACCACGCAGGAGGCACCCACAAATAATCCCAGCGCATGCAGGCGAAAACGAGCAATCATAACGTACCCGATCAAACCGAGTAAAGCATACCGTAGGACGAATTTTGCCATCACCGTAGCTATCACGCGACGATTCGTCCGATTTTCAACACCTCGCGCCTGTCCTCCCACGCCAGTAAGCACGGAGACCATACCGTCAACAACTAACTTAATTACGCTGTAACTGACTCCAGTCACAGCCCCACCCGCCAGAATTCCGATGACTGCATCAAGTCGATCCGCCGCAACCAACCATGCAATCGCTGCAAATCCAATGCAGGCAACAATTGCATCCCGTTCAATTCGACGCAGTACCGGGTCCGCCTCCTTGCCGATCATTCAAGAAGCTCTCCGAAACCCTGAAGACATTGAGGACTCCAGCCGNCACACCTAAAAAGAAGAACACCAGGAAAAACCANGGAGATGAACCGAGCCAACTATCAAGTAAATACCCGAATCCTGCTCCCATCGCCACGGCNAGAACAAACGAGAGGCCGACTGCACTCAGTGCCCCGACTGTTTGAAGTGTGCCCAAGCGCGTTCGGCTGAGACGTAGCATCTGCTGTACGCCAGACTCGAGGGACGGTAAAGCNNCAACTCAATAAAACAGAGCGCCGACAATAACAGGCTCACGGANCACCTGCGTCGANGCCGCNGCTAACTCAAAAAGTGGACGCGGATACAGCCCGAATACGATCGTGCCGACCAANGTAATTACTAAAGCGGCAACCATCGCCGGGCTNACNCTAATCGGTGGCCCAGCAATCTCTTCCTTGATCCACATNTAAACAATGACACGAATGTAGTAATACAGCGAAATGGCACTGTTCCCCACTGCGACGACAGCCAGCCAAANATAGCCACTTTCAATCGCGGCACTAAACAGCCAAAATTTACCCATAAACCCGGCTGTTGGTGGTATGCCNCCCAGNGACAGCATNAAAAAGAGCATCGCAAAAGCTGCAACCGGATACCTAGAATACAGGCCGCTTAAGTCCTTAAGNTCATCACCCGCTACATTCTCGCGCCGCAACATTGTNACCACAGCAAAGGCACCTAACTGCATGAACACATAGACCATGAGGTATACAAAGATGGCTGTAAAACCTCTTGGCGTACCCGCAACAACACCAATCAATATGTAACCTGCGTGNGCAATCGACGAATAGGCGAGCATTCGCTTAATGTTGCTTTGCGTAATGGCCGCAATATTACCCAGGGTCATCGTAATAATCGCCAAGGCGTAGAAGATAGGCCTCCACTCCTCAACNAANCCGGGTAATCCTTCGAAAAAAATTCNGAGCAACATGGCAAAGGCCGCCGCTTTTGATCCCACCGATAGAAACGCGGTNACNGGNGTCGGGGCACCTTCGTACACATCAGGCGCCCACATATGAAATGGCACTGCAGCAATTTTGAAGCCAATGCCCGCAATTACTAAAATNATTGCAACTAATAGCAGNNCATCCGATTCACCTGCCACAAACGTAGCTGTCAATTCTCNTAAATTNGTTGTGCCGGACAGTCCATAAAGAAGGGACATNCCGTAAAGGAGAAGGCCNAAGGAAAAAGCGCCTAACAAGAAATACTTCACGGCAGCTTCATTTGATCGNCGGTTAGGTTTCACNTAGCCGACCAAGATATAAAATGCAACTGCCATCGTTTCCAGGCCAATNAAGATCGCAATTAAATCGATCCCGCTCGCCATAAACATCATGCCGAGCGTCGCACATAAGATTAGAAAATAGTACTCACCGNCCTTGAGTCCTTCTGCTTCCAANTATGACGACGACATTAAGANGGTAATGGCAGCAGCNCCGAGAAAAATNAGTTTNAAGAAAAACGCGAANCCATCAATCGCCAACAGTCCACGTGACACAACCAGATTTGCGCCAGAAAATNGAAGCAAGGTAAGTGCGGTCGCTCCAAGAACAGCGAGAGCNCACCATCCAAGAACACGCTGGNGNTGCCTTGAGGTAAACAGGTCGACGATCANGAGCAGTAATGCTCCGGCCGTCAGCACGATCTCGGGCAGGATATATTGAAAATCCTGCATCGAAAAGCCGGCTGGCATGTGTCAGTTACCTCCTGCCAANGCACTACCCCTTAGCATGGAACCNTTAGATGGCTCGCTNGTGAGCTTGTCATCTGGGCACGCTTCTGNGACTACTCCATCCACTCGTTNGCTTTCTTTTGCCANTCGCACCTCAGCATGGCTGGGGTCGTCCTGGCACACCGCCATGACATTCTGTGGAGCGTAATCCGCATTCACNCGCGTCATCACACGCTCAACAGACGTTTCCAGGCGCCGCAAGAATGGAGNAGGNTAAAGNCCAATCCACACTGCCAAGATGATAAGCGGCACGAACGTTGCTAGTTCTCGCANATTCAAATCAGCAAGTCCTTCATTCTTAGGATTATCAATCGTGCCAAACATCGTTCGCTGGTACAGCCACAGCATATAGGCGGCACCCAGCACAATTCCGGTTGCAGCAACCGCCGCCCACCATTTGCTAACCACGAAGATGCCCTGCANAATTAAGATTTCNCCAATGAATCCATTGAGNGTTGGCAACCCAATCGACGACATCGTCATGATTAGAAACACAGCGGCATAGACTGGCATGGTCTTCGATAATCCGCCATACTCAGAAATTTCTCGCGTATGTCGACGTTCGTACACAATTCCTACGATTAAGAAAAGTGCCCCGGTTGAAATGCCATGGTTNATTTGCTGAANAATGCTGCCAGTAATACCCACTGGAGTTAACGCAAACATACCCAGCATCACCAGCCCCATATGGCTAACTGAGGAGTAAGCTACTAAACGCTTCCAGTCACTNTGTGAGAGCGCGACTAAGGCGCCATAAATAATGCCAACGATAGAAAGTCCGGCAATCAACGGTACAAAGCTTACGGTGGCATCAGGCAAAATCGGAAGACTNAACCGAATAAACCCGTACGTCCCCATCTTTAACAAGACAGCNGCCAGAATGACTGAGCCGGCTGTCGGNGCATCAGTNTGTGCATCTGGTAGCCATGTGTGAAACGGNAACATNGGCACTTTGACAGCAAANCCAAGGAAGAACGCTAAAAAGACCCACCATTGNANATCCANCGGCATNTTTAGTTCATGGAACTGAGTAACNTCGAANGTGTAAACACCNGTCACNCTGTNCTGGTAAAAATAAACCGCCAGAATNCCCAGCAACATCACAACGCTGCCTACAAGTGTGTACAGGAAAAACTTGATAGCCGAATACAAACGATTGTCGCTACCCCAGATCCCAATCAAGAAATACATCGGAACAAGCATCACTTCCCAAAACAAGAAAAACAGCAAAAAATCGAGAGTGATAAATGCACCGATCATGCCCGTCTGCAACACAAGNAGAAAAATNTAGTATTCNTTCACCCGCTCAGTGATCGCCGTCCANGATGACAAGATCGCGATCATCCCCATCAGCGTAGTCAGCAAGACGAGCAACGAACTGAACCCATCAACCCCCAGGAAATATTCAGCTCCAATTGATGGAATCCACGGCACCCGCTCGACAAATTGCCAATCTGGATTTGCTGAGTCGTACCAGAACCAAAGGGGCAACGAGACAAGGAACCCCAAAGACGCAACGATGTTCGCAATCCATCGAATCGTATCGTCACGACGGCGATCAACGAACAACAAGATGATCGCGCCTACAAGCGGCACCAATAAAATAAGTGACAGTAGTGGAAATTCAGCAGCGTTATTCATATTCATAAAACAACCAGTAGCATTAGGGTTATGTACGTCAATCCCATTGCACCCACGTCAACTCACTATGAAATACACACTAACGAAAACGAAAACACCCAACAGCATCACAAGCGCGTAGTTTTGAATTAGACCAGTTTGTATACGACGCACGCTAAAACTGGACTCCGAAGCACTCCAACCGACAAAGTTCACCAGTCCGTCAACAACATACTTATCGAAAAGATATGACAACCAGCCTGAGAAAACTGTGAACCATCCAGTCAGGTTGACTGCGCCGTCGACAACACGCGCATCAAATTGCCATAATTTTTTGGCACTCAGCATCGTACCGCGAACAGCTGTGGCGTTGTAGAACTCGTCAACATAATATTTGTTGAGCAATACACGATGTGCTCGTGCCCACCGGTTTCGCATGCGCTCTGCCAATTCTGGTCTCTGCACATAAAATCGGTAAGCCAAGCCAATCGCACTTACCGAGATCAGCACTGACAAGGCCATCAAGCCCAATTCTCCAGCATGGGACATATGAGCCGCTGGTGCCGCAGTCGCTACAGCCACGCTTGGTTCAAGAAAATGTTCGATGGCATTGTTTCCACCGAGTGCTGCAGGNATGCCCACNAANCCTGCGACNATNGCNCCGATCGCCAAAATCGCTAACGGTACGGTCATCATNCTTGGTGNCTCGNGTGGTCCATGCCAGGNGCCATGACCACCATGGGTNTCCGTTGATNTTTCGTTTTCGTGGTTGTCCGTCTGCCANGCCGGACCTCGGTANTTCCCNAAAAACGTCATGGACATCAAGCGGAACATATAAAAAGACGTCATGGCTGCCGTCAACACGGCGAGTCCCCAAAACACCCGATTACTAAGGAANGTGCGAAATAAAATTTCGTCTTTGCTAAAAAATCCTGCNAGCGGCGGTATCCCNGCAATCGCTAAACTACCGATTAACATTGTTANAAACGTTACCGGCATGTACGNTNTNAGACCACCCATGCGCCGCATATCCTGCTCGTNATTCATNGCGTGGATAACCGACCCGCTTCCAAGGAACAAGAGTGCTTTGAAGAAGGCGTGTGTCATTAAATGAAATNCACCCGCTGNATACGCGCCAACGCCCATGGCTACAAACATGTAGCCCAACTGCGAGACGGTCGAATAGGCCAANACTCGTTTAATGTCGTACTGNACCAATCCAATTGTCGCCGCAACAAANGCAGTCAATAAACCAACAATGGCCACGATTTCCATCACCATGGGTGCNTGCGAAAAGAGGACAGCATTTCGGGCGACCATGTAGACGCCAGCCGTAACCATTGTTGCCGCATGGATCAATGCCGATACCGGAGTCGGACCCTCCATCGCATCGGGTAACCAGACATAAAGTGGAATCTGCGCGCTTTTGCCTGTTGCACCAACGAACAACAGCAAGCAAATTATAGACAAGACGCCGAACTGGGCGATTTCAATGGGCATCTCGGCTGCAANATTAGCCACTGCTTTGAAATCNACNGTNCCGAATGTGAAAAATATGANGAAGATAGCTAANACAAATCCCCAGTCTCCAATCCGATTGACCAGAAAAGCCTTCTTCCCAGCATCAGACGCACTCTTTTTTTCGTAATAAAATCCAATNAGCAGATAGGAACACAGCCCNACACCNTCCCAGCCGACAAACATCACTAAAAGGTTCGCCCCAAGAACCAGAGTCAGCATGAAAAAGCANAACAAATTTAAGTAACAAAAATATCTTGCATAGGCNCCCCGCGGTTCCTCATGCATATAGGAAACGGAATACANATGGATAAGAAACCCAATACCAGACACGATTAAAATCATCANGGCAGACAAAGGATCTAAGCGAAATGCCCAAGGAACTTCGAAGGCTCCAATGCCATTAGCTGTTGCCAATGGGATNGGAGGGATCCAATTCGCCAAGACTACGACGTGTTCACGAGCCTCAAGGNCCAATAAATCCACGAACGCCANTAGAGACAGGACAGCCGCAATCCCCATTGANGCGCAAGCGACAGTTGCTGACTGTGCCTTATTGAACAGTCGGATTCCAACTAAGCCATTAATGGCCGCGCCGATTCCNGGTACTAAGGGGATTAACCAAATTAGATCCATATTTGCTCACGCCAACCGTGANATNCGATTGTTACCATCGCATCACGTTCATTTCGTCGATATTCACCGTTTCCTTGTTTCGATAGAACGCTAGAATTATTCCNAGACCGACAGCGGCCTCAGCNGCAGCCACCGCNATAACAAACACNGCAAACACTTGACCNACCACATGTTCCAACTGGTACGAAAANGCCGCAAGGTTAATATTGACGGCGTTNAACATTAATTCAATCGACATGAAAATAATNATGATGTTACGGCGAANCATGACACCGATCACNCCAATCATGAACAGGGAGGCNGATAACACCATGTAGTGAGNTGTAGTGATTTCTAACATNTTTCCACTCACATAGTCAGGGNGCCGAAAATAAGGTGNGTCTGTCCAGNAAANACCATTACAACTCTCTCTTTGCNAAGACGATGGCACCCACCATCGCCACCAACAATAAAATCGANGCAACTTCAAACGGTATTAAGTAGTTCGTATAGAGCATCCAGCCGACTTGTTCTACNTTTCCTCCAACATCAGAAAGCCCAGCATCACTGACCGTAGCACCTGNCGATGGNCGANCTGCGCTNTAAACNATNATNGCAGCAAACTCGGCTAGCACCGCACCAGACAAAAGCANTCCAGTTCGAGCTAAACGACGAGGATCTTCATGAGCTTCTGGTGACCCCTTTAAATTNACCAGCATAACNACGAACAAGTACAGCACCACGATGCCACCGGTGTANACCAGCACCTGAATCACAGCGAGNAACTCGGCNCTTANCAAGACATACAGCATGGCTACGAACATAAAGTTCGCCACCAAGAACAGGACACTGTGGACAGTGTTACGGGTAGTCACCACTAAAATGGCAAAACCCAAAATGAAGGCAGANAANCCATAGAATGCGATTGCTTCGCCCATAATCTTCTTTACCCGTTTACAACAAAACCTTCACAACNCCACTCACNACAACATTTCCAATAGCAATNGGAATAAGNACTTTCCATCCCAANCGCATCAANTGGTCATACCGGTATCTAGGNAGCGTCGCACGAATCCAGAGAAAGACATATAAAAATNCAAAAGTCTTGCNNATAAACCAGATCCANGAAGGGATTAGATCGAGAAAACCAAGTGCCTCAACGNNAGGAAACGGCCNTAGCCAACCCCCCATGAACAGCGTNGTCGCGACCGAGGAAATAACAATCATGTTGGCGTACTCAGCCAAGAAAAATAGNGCGAACCGCATTCCACTGTATTCGGTATGAAATCCACCNGTCAGTTCTTGTTCGGCTTCCGGCATGTCAAATGGAGCACGATTGGTTTCGGCAAGTCCACCAATGAAAAATAAGACAAACGCAACCGGCTGAATAAATAGAAACCAGAGCCCGGATTCACGTTGTGCTTCTACAATGCCCACCATACTCAACGTCCCAGCAGTTACAATCATGCTAACTAGCGTCATCGTTACGGCCACTTCGTAACTAATAAGCTGCGCTGAAGCACGCAAACTCGCCAGTAAAGGATACTTACTGTTAGACGCCCAGCCACCTAAGATAATTCCGTAGACGCCAAGCGACGCCACCGAAACGATGTAAAGCAGGCCAACATTAATGTCTGTGATATACAACGGCTCCAAACGACCAAACAAATTCACTTCGGGACCGAACGGAATGACAGCAAAAACAATTAATGCAGGCACAAGCACCATCATGGGAGCGAGCGTGAACACCCATTTGTCAGCTTTAGCCGGTGTAATATCTTCCTTCATCATTAGCTTTAGCGCATCAGCGATAGGTTGCAACACCCCTCTTGGACCAACTCGCATCGGACCCAGCCTTGATTGAGCCCAGGCAATGACTTTCCGCTCGAGTAGCGTCATGTACGAAACCGACACCAGTATTGCATTCAAAAGAATGACGATTTTCAGAAGCGGGATAACAAAAATGTCGACCATATCTCAGACTTGTGGTGTGTGACCAGATTCTACAGATCTACCTATCTACCTCTCCCAACACGATGTCAATCGAGCCGATAAGCGCAACAACATCGGCAACCAAATGCCCACGAATAAGTCGTGGCAAAGCCTGTAAATTACAGAAAGAAGGCGACCGAACTCTGAAACGATATGGATTCGTTGACCGGCCGTCGCTGACGATGAAAAACCCGATCTCACCCTTTGGCGATTCAATTGCGTGATACGTCTCACCAGCAGGCGGCTTAATCAGTCTGGGGACCTTGCCTATAAACGGACCCTCGGGTAGTCCTTCAATACCTTGACGGATAATTCGTGTTGATTGTCTGAATTCTTCCAACCGGACCAAATACCGATCATAGGTATCACCTCGATCACCGATCGGCACATCGAAGTCCATCTCATCATAGGCTGCGTACGGTTCGTCCTTTCTAACATCGCGAGGCACGCCGGATCCCCTAAGTGCAGGACCGCACATTCCAAGTGCTACGGCTTCAGAGCCCGAAATAATACCTATGTCACGTGTGCGTTCGAGCCAAATTCTGTTGTGAGTCAATAATGTTTCGTACTCACCGACTTTTGAATCCATGATGTCGCAGAACTCGAGCACCTTGCGATCCCAGCCTGGCGGTATATCCAAAGGAAGACCGCCAATTCGCTGTGAGTTGTACGTAAGCCGAGCACCGCAGTATTCTTCAAAAAGATCAAGAATCAGCTCACGCTCCCTAAAAGCGTATAAAAACACGGTCATAGCCCCGATATCCATGGCATGGGTACCCAGCCACAAACAGTGGCTTGCTATACGCTGCAACTCATTCAGGACCGTTCTTACGTATCGCGCGCGTCGCGGCACTTCGATGGACATCAATTTCTCGACAGTTTCACAATATCCAAGATTCGTCGAAGCTGCGGCCACATAGTCCATGCGATCGGTGAGAAGAATAATTTGGGTCCAGTCGCGATTTTCGGAAAGCTTTTCAATTCCGCGATGGAGATAACCGATGACAATGTCTGAGTCGGCCACGCGCTCGCCATCCAGGTGCAGTACGATTCGGAGCACACCGTGAGTACTCGGATGTTGTGGCCCCATGTTTAAGACCATCTCGTTCGTGTCAAACATAGGACGTTGTACTTCAACGGTCATAGTTAAAAACCCTTACTTCTCTTTTCCCAGGCAACATGTCTGTTGTGCAACCATTTTCAATCCAATTGATTTCATTCGCCTTCATTCTCAGCATCTAGGTTGCGGAGTCTAAGCCAATCCTGTGGCCCTTCCATTAAAAGTTCACCCGGACCTTCCAGTGGATAATCCTTTCGCTGCGGATATCCTTGCCACTCTTCAGGCATTAAAATACGCCGGCGATCTGGATGCCCTGTGATGTTGACACCGAACATGTCATACACTTCGCGTTCTAACCAGTTAGCTGCTGGCCATACGTCACTCACCGAAGGCACAGCACCATTTTCATCAGTCCGCACCTTTAGTCGAACCCGATATCTGTGCTGCGTAGAATACAGGCAATACACAACATCGAAACGTTTCGGGCGAGCCGGCCAATCACTAACCGTCACATCTGAGCAAAGATCAAAACCACCGTCCGGTGCATCCTTTAGAAATTCTGAAACAGCTATAAGGTGTTCTGGGACCACGATGACCGTCCAGTCACCAACCCAATAGCTAAGCTGCTCAATTGCATTCGGATACGCCGCCTGCAATGCAGTAATAAAAGATGGAACTTCCAGATCCTCCGGAGGAGCAGGGTCAGTCGGGCTGGTTGGAGTAACCGGAGCCTTCTTCGCAGGTGGTTTAGTCACCCCTGGTTTTGCAGATGCAGTCGCCTGGCGCTGATCATTATTGGGTGGTTGAGCTGAGCCTGCCCCGCTGGCCTCAGGTGTTGGTGGTTTTTGTTCGTTATTCATCGGAAAACTAACCTAGGTCCACTCGAGCGCGCCCTTTCGCCACGCATAGACATAGCCGACAACCAAAATGAACAAAAACACCACCATCTCGATTAAGCCGAAAAGCGCCAGCTCGTCCATGATGACAGCCCATGGAAACAGGAAGACAGTTTCAACATCAAAAATCACAAACAACATTGCTACCAGGTAATACCTGATACCGTACCTATCGCGCGCGTCCGTCTCTGGTTCGATTCCGCACTCATACGGCTCGAGCTTCACCTTATTGTAGCGTTCAGCTTTAATAAGGCTGGCAAACATCAACGTGAAGATCGCAAAACCTATCGCGACGAGCACAAACAATAAAATTGGAATGTAGGAGTCCAGCATGGAAATCCTTGTTGGTGAATCCTATATTTAAAGTCAACTACAAGTAATGTATAAGCTTATACCGGTACACGTAGTGAGCGAAAGTCGATTACGCGGTTGCTACTCTTAGTGTGGGTTAGCCAGACATGAATACAAGCATCACATCGATGCAAAACTCGC
>NZSH01000038.1 GCA_002696705.1 Woeseiaceae bacterium
CTGAGATCATCGAATTGGAGAAAACTGCCGGCGTGGTTGGTTTTCGAGATATGTCAGTTGAACTGCTTACAACATTAAAGCGCAATGGATTTAGTGATTCCACCATTGCGGCTATAACTGGAGTTGAAGAAGAGGATGTGGAACAGCGTCGCCGCGAGATTGAAATTACCCCGTCCTATAAACGCATTGATACCTGCGCCGCAGAATTTGAGTCGTTTACCCCATACATGTATGGCACGTATGAGACAGAGTGTGAGGCTGAACCGACGAATCAAAAGAAAATTGTAATTCTTGGTAGTGGCCCGAATCGGATTGGGCAAGGGCTTGAGTTTGATTATTGTTGTTGTCATGCCGCATTTGCTCTTCGAGACTGTGGTTACGAAACAATCATGATTAACTGCAATCCGGAGACTGTGTCAACGGACTACGACACGGTTGATAGGTTGTACTTTGAACCACTTACTTACGAAGATGTTTTCGCAGTTATTCAACGGGAACGAGGTTTAGGAGGCGAAGTTGCATGCCTTGTTCAATTCGGGGGTCAGACGCCATTAAAGTTAGCGCTGAAGTTACAGCAAGCAGGTGTCACTATTCTCGGAACATCGCCTGATTCAATTGACCTGGCTGAAGACCGCAAGAGATTTGCTGAACTTCTCTGGGGTTTAGGTATTGCTCAGGCCCCTAGTGGTGTTGCGACTTCTCGTGAGGAGGCCAGGGAAGTGGGAACTTCCATTGGTTATCCTGTGGTTCTGCGACCGTCATACGTTCTAGGTGGCCGGGCAATGGCTATTGTCTACGACCAGACATCGCTTGATCGATACGTGACTGAGGCGGTTGATGCTTCACCTGAACGTCCAATCTTGATAGACAGATTTCTCGAAGATGCATTCGAACTGGATGTTGATGCCGTTGCCGACGCAAGTGGTGCTGTTGTTATTGGCGGCATTATGGAACACATTGAAGAAGCCGGCATCCATTCGGGTGACAGTTCATGTGTGGTACCGCCTTACTTGGTGGAGGAACGACACCTCACTACTATTAGAGATTACACGCGTCGAATTGCACGAGCCCTAAAGGTTGTTGGGCTCATGAATATTCAGTTCGCCATAAAGGATGAAACGGTGTATGTGCTGGAAGTAAATCCACGTGCCTCTCGGACTGTTCCCTATCTGTCAAAAGCTACCGGTGTGCCCTTGGCCAAAGTGGCCGCGCGCGTTATGGCGGGAGCATCACTTGAGGACCTGAATTTGTTTTCTGACCTAGAGGTGACTGGTGTCTTTGTAAAGACACCGGTGTTTCCTTTTGTAAGATTTCCTGGCGTTGACACCCTACTCGGTCCTGAAATGAAGTCGACCGGTGAAGTGATGGGTGGGGCGCTTACGTTTGGTAATGCTTTCGCGAAAGCACAGCTGGCAGCAGGTCAGCAACTTCCACAATCGGGCACAGCATTTATCAGTGTCAATGACAAAGATAAGAAAAACGTAAGTAAGATTGCTTCGGATTTGGTAGCTCTCGGCTTTAGTATTGTTGCCTCTCGAGGCACGGCCGCATACCTCAGAGCCCAAGGTGTCGACACTGACTTGGTGTTTAAGATTAATGAAGGTCGGCCTCATATTGGAGACCAGATCTTAAATGGTGGAGTAGATCTGATCATTAATACACCACTCGGCCGAGACTCATTTTTTGATGACTTGACTGTGCGGCGGATCGCCATGCTGCATGGTGTTCCGTGTATAACGACGCTAACAGGTGCCGCTGCAGCCGTCAGCGGTATTCGGGCCATTCAAAATGAGGCGCTGACAGTGAGGTCCTTGCAACAATATCATTCAGAGATTGTAGCCGACGGCACCTAGTCTTCGGTTTCAGACTTTTTAACTTCCTCCCATAATCCTTCCAGTTCTTCAGGAGTTGACTTGTGAATTGTGCGTCCACGACCTTGAAGTTTGTGTTCGACTTGTGCAAAACGAGAACAGAATTTTCGATTGGCTTGGCGTAACGCTGTTTCTGGATCGACCCCTAGTTTGCGAGACAGATTAGCGATTGAGAACAAGAAATCTCCCATTTCTTCTTGCACGTTTATCGGCACGTTATTTGCGATGGCTTCCCGCAACTCAGTCACTTCTTCGTCAATCTTATTAATTACAGATTCTGCGCGGGGCCAATCGAAACCAACGGTGGCAACACGACTACCGATCTCATGTGCTTTGAGAAGTGCGGGCAAGGTCTCGGGAACGCTTCCAAGTAGACTCTGAGGACGCCCCTTTTTGGATTTTTCTTTTGCCTTAAGTTGTTCCCAGAGGCCCGTTATTTCCGCTGTTGTATTCGGTTTCGACTCTGGCGTGAGAAGGCCACTCTCTTCTCCGAAAACATGAGGATGACGGTCGATGAGTTTATTGGCAATGGCAGTGATAATGTTTGAGATTGTGAAAGAATCTGATTCGGAACAGATTTCTGCCAAGAAGACGATTTGAAACAATAGGTCGCCCAATTCATTTTTCAGCTCAGCTTGGTCATTTCGGTCGATTGCATCGAGAACTTCATAGGTCTCTTCAAGTAAAAATGATCGAAGTGAATGTAAGGTTTGTTCGCGGTCCCAAGGACAGCCGCTTGGGGAGCGTAAGCGACGCATGAGCTCAACGAGACGATTAAAATGATCGCCAGCTGTATCGTTTATCGAATGCGGTTTTCGTGATGCTGGTTGCGGTTTGGTATTGCGGGTCATGGGTTCACTTGGTCCTAGTGATCCGAAATCAGTGCTGGTTGCCGTCTGCCACGATGAAATTAAAAGCTATGCTAGCATTGTGTGCCTGTGGATTTTTAATTTTTGTGCCTTGGTTTAGCTATTGAGGGCTTCGTCTGGGTTGTTCAAGAACGGAATCTTATGCGTAATGACTACAGCTAACAATGTAACATTTGATATGTTTGTGGTGACGCTTGCAACTACTGCTGCTGTCCACCTTGGTGATGTGGTGGACCGTGAGTCTGGTGTTAAGTCTGCCCCGAATCTTGCTTCCGCTGCACAAATGATAGATATGCTCGCATTATTAGAAGATAAAACTCGCGGCAATCTAACCTTAGACGAAGAACAAAAACTTAGTCTTACGTTGCGGACCTTGCGAAAACGTCTCCTTGAAATAAAGGAGCAAGTTGTCGACTAGTTATGCGTCATTTTAGGTATTAGTGATTTGCGCATTACCTTTCTTGGTACTGGCACCTCTTCGGGTATACCTGTTGTGGGTTGTGACTGTGCAACGTGTTGTTCTGATGATCCTCGCGATCGTCGTTGGCGTCCATCGGTTTTAATTCAACTGAGTGACGGAACCAATGTTCTTGTTGACACCTCTCCAGATTTACGTGCGCAAGCACTTAAATTTGATATTCGCCGCATTGACGCCGTCTTGTTTACACACAGCCACGCNGATCACGTGTTCGGNCTAGACGAGGTACGTCGTTACAATNACCTGCAAGGTGAGGCGATTCCATGTTATGGCGATCGCCGAACGATTACTGANATTAGGCAGATGTTNGCNTATATTTTTAAACCGCCAGAACAAACTGGNAGTCATGTACCTCAGATCGTTACTTTTCCACTAGAGGGTTCATTNTCCTTGGGTCACCAGNNCTTCNTTCCTGTGCCAGTTCNGCACGGGCAGCGTACGATACTAGGNTTCCGAGNTGGGCGGTTTGCTTATCTCACTGACTGCAATCGAATTCCAGACGCGTCTTGGGGATTACTNAAGGATCTCGATNTCTTGGTAATTGATGCATTACGTCCACNATCGCACCCTACGCATTTTTCAGTCGATGAGGCTGTCGACGCAGCGCGAAGGATTGGNGCTNCACGCACCTACTTCACNCACATGTGCCACGACTTATNGCACGCAGCTACCTCCACGCAACTCCCGGATAAGATGGAGTTGGCATATGATGGCTTAGTCTTAAACGTGCNGGANGATTCATCAANTTNCANAGCATGACTCTTTACGCGACGNTCTGATCACCGTGTCTATTATTCATTTTCCAGACANCTCAAAACCCGTTCANTGGGATCGAATCGTANTCGCGGTNGGGAATTTTGACGGCCTCCATCGTGGCCATACAAAGATTCTCGNATGTGCTCGTCAAAGTGCTGATCGCCANCATGCNAGAGCGATAGCGCTAACGTTCGATCCACACCCGTCTCGGATCGTTCGACCTGACAAGGTTCCAGCTGCNCTGATGACCATGGAACAGAAGACCAAGGCTCTTATGCAGGTNGGTTTGGATGGTATNGCGGTTGTGAGATTTACGAAGGAACTCTCGCAATGGTCACCAGAGTNATTCATACGNAANGTGTTGGTTGATTGGNTGCAAGTGGTNGAAGTNTGGGTAGGGGCAAATTTCTTATTTGGGAAGAATCGATCTGGTAATTTTTCAGTNTTGCGNGTCGAGGGTGAAAAGCATGGTTTTNNAGCGGAAAANATTGATGCAGTGCGGTACCGAGACTTCGTTGTGAGNAGTACACGNGTGCGGCGTTTGATTNCTGAAGGNCGAGTTGATGAAGCCAGNGCGTTGTTGGGNANGCATTACTTNATTGACGGAATNGTTNTCCATGGGTCAGGTCGAGGTCNGGAGGTCGGTGTGGCTACGGCTAATCTNGAGACGGCCAATGAGCTTTTACCNCCAAACGGTGTCTACGCAACTATGGTNAGAATTGANGAAGCGGTGCATGCCAGTATTACTAACATTGGAGTGCGACCAACATTNGATCGTCAAGGTGACCGAGNAATCGAAACCCACATATTCGATTTAAATCAAGACCTCTATNCTAAGGANCTCCAGTTGTCATTCGTTCAACGATTAAGAGACGAACGTCNTTTTTCTGATAGCAGTTCTCTCCGTGCTCAAATTGATGCTGATTGTCGTGAAGCGAGNNCACTNTTCGNTCGGCTTTCGCTGTAGAATTTAAGTTGGGTTCCGGAAGTCCANGGACTATGGGTGACCCTNNTTTTACTTGCCGAGCTTTCTATAGTGCGACCTTAATTTGANAGATGCGTCTCTATAACACCTTGACCCGTCGTGAAGAGATATTTANACCAAGTCGTGGACAGTTGGTACGCATGTACACCTGTGGNTTGACNGTTTATGCGAGGGGGCATATCGGAAATTTTCGGACATTTGTTGCATTGGACGTACTTCGACGTGCGCTCAAATATGAGGAAAGTTNTGAAGTTCAACAAATCATGAACTTCACCGATGTTGATGATCGCACNATNGCTGCTTCTNGANNTGCTGAAATGTCGTTACGTGATTACACAAANCAGTACATCGAGGCATTCCGTGAGGATGCTNTANCACTTGGGCTCGAACNAGCAGAGGAGCAACCTCGNGCNACTGATGANGCAAATCTTCGAGCAATGACCGAGATGATTCNGGCNCTTGANGCTAACGGGCATACCTATAGGCGTGCCGGNTCGATCTATTTCAAGATTTCGACTTTGCCACAGTACGGCCAATTGGCACAGCTCGATCCTGAGGGTATTAAATCTGGTGCTCGTGTTGATAGTGACCAATATGACAAGGAAAACGCGCGNGACTTTGTNCTGTGGAAATCAGCAAAACCGGNGGANCCGTCTTGGGATTTTGGNATNGGACCTGGTCGNCCAGGGTGGCACATTGAATGTTCAGCGATGGCCNTACGTTTGCTCGACGGTTCTCCAATTGATATTCATGCTGGTGGNGTCGATTTAATTTTTCCGCATCACGAGAANGAGATTGCACAGAGTGAAGGTATGACNGGCGAACAGTTTTCTCGNTATTGGGTGCATGTTGAACATTTACTGTTGGACCAAGGTGAGAAGATGTCAAAGTCNGTNGGTAATGTGCTGACCGTGCCGGAGATTCTTNANAAAGGTTACCGAGCTTCGGTGCTACGTTATGTTCTATTATCCGTGCACTATCGTAAGCAACTTAAGTTTACTTGGCAGAGTATGGAGCAGGCCGATGAGTCGCTTGCTAGATTAGTCGATTGTTTGGGACGTNTGGANCGCATCGTCTCGACCGGCAGGCATCCGGGAATGTCTNAGCAGACGGCGNCAGCCCGCGCAGCTTTTTCTGCAATGATTGCTGATGANTTGAATATTCCNGGTGGCCTTGGAGTCATTTTCGAGTTCGTTCGTGCTATTAATGTCGCNGNCGATCAGNANGAGTTGGGGACTGGTAATGTCGAAGAGATTCGCGATGCATTCAAGCAATTTGACCGAGTGCTAGGCTTTATCAGTTTGCGTCAAGCTGAGGACACAGCTCCACCGGTTTCAGTTAAAGAAATTGAACAACTAATTGCTGATCGCAAGTCGTTACGTAAACAGCGCGATTTTGCAGCGGCTGATCAGATTCGCACGGATCTTGATGCGCGAGGTATTCTGCTTGAAGATGACTCCACCGGTACCAGGTGGAAACGAAAATAGGAATAGTTGTTTTAAGAGACAATGAAGTATTAGCGGATTCCTCCACAAAGGAGTCTCTAATTTTACCGGGCAGTCGGTTGGTTTAACGGGTCTGCTGTGTCTTGTTGCTTGTCGGATAGCTATGATAACGTAATCTTTATTGTGGCGTGGTGCGCGGGAGTAACTCAGTGGTAGAGTGCGACCTTGCCAAGGTCGAAGTCGCGGGTTCGAATCCCGTTTCCCGCTCCACTATCACTTCGGTTCTTTGCCCTTTTTTTAAGTGCAGTAATATTTAATCTGGCGCCGTCGCCAAGTGGTAAGGCAGAGGTCTGCAAAACCTCCATCCCCGGTTCAAATCCGGGCGGCGCCTCCACAATAATATCCTTGTCAAGAGTTCATCGAGTCTTCTCTCGATGTTTCAAGAGCGTGATTCACCTGAATTGAATGGATAATTTACTCCTCTTTAACTGGTCACTTTTGTTGGGGTCCAGTGGCCTTCTGGTCTATTTAGGCGTACGTGCTAATCGGCTAGTACAGGGTAACTCCGAGGCAGGATTCCTGGTTGCTGGTCGTTCCTTAGGGCCAGTTATTGGTGGAGCGAGTGTCGTTGCTACCGGTTTCAGCGGTTGGGCCTTTATTGGTTCGCCTGGTGCCGCGTACCAATTTGGCACCGTTGAACTCTTAGCGAACTTGATGTTTGCTCCAGCAATGGTCGTCAGCGTGGCCGTATTTGCCAATTTTCTTCGGCGACGCGCTGAAAAACTTAACACGCTGACGGTGCCAGAGTATTTGGCTGCGCAGCATGGCGAGGGATTACCCAATCGACTGATTCGAGGTGTGGCTGCGATTCTTACCATTTGTTTATTAATGGTGTTTCTTGTAGGTCAACTCAAAGCATTGGGTCTCGTAGCTTCGGGGCTCCTTGGCGTTGCACCTCAAACCAGTATCTATCTATTGGTATTGATTATCATCGCGTACACGATGATTGGTGGAATGGCGGCCATTGCATGGAGCAATGGTGTCATGGTGATTGGGATGGCTATTGGGGCTGTCTTAATTGTTTTGGCAATATTCAGAGAAACATCGTTGACCGATCTATTATTCCAATTGAGGGCTCTTGATCCTGAAACTGTCAGTCCAGAGACTGGGCGTCCTTACGGGGACTCAAGGTTGTCTCCGTTTCTAGTGTTCCCCTACGCGTTCCTTTTTACCCTGAGCCTTCCTTATATGGCGAATCGCCTTCTTTCTTTTCGGAGAGATGTTCGGATTCATCGCGTTGTGATTACTGTAGCAGTGTTGACTTGCGTGCTAAGCGCTGTACCGATTGCTGGTTTATACGCGCGAGCCTACCTTGCGCCGCTGGCCGATCCAGATCAAGCGGTTGTTGCCGTGGTTCATCAATTGCTTAATCCTTATTTGGGTGCACTCGTTAGTATTGCAGTCTTATTTGCGATTAAGTCCACTGCGAGTGCACTTCTGCATGCTATCTCTTCTTCGGCTTCTTACGATTTACGGCAAGCGCTATTTCCGAATAGTAGATTGTCTTCAGAACGGACTTTATACGTGAATCGAATGGCGGTCATCATCGCAGGAACTTCTGCCGTGGTTGCTTTGACATATGCACCTCCATTTTTGTTAGTCTGGCTTGGTATCTTGGGTACTGGCACGCTCCTAGCTTCGTTTTCAGCATCGATGTTGATACCAGCTGTCTGGCAAGGGACTAGTTATGGTGCTCTTGCATCAATTTTGACGGGCTGTTGCGTCACCGGATTCTTGATGTTTTATTCCACGGTCGGTTGGGTGGTGGGACCTTTAGTGGGGTGCTTGCTGTCGGCGTTTACCTACTGGTTTGTCAGCTTGCTGACAAAAACCAACTCTGAATCAGGTGCACAGTGATGGTAGGTTCATGGACATTTGATGCATATCTTGTAGTGAACGTCATTGTGTTATGCGGAGCCTTTATTTACTGGTTGTGGAAAGAGTTTAAGAGTGTGTGAGAAGGCATGAACCATTGAGTCGCGAAGGATTTATAAATAATCGGAGGATTAGTCGATGATTCGTAACGGGCAAGACTATCGTGAGTCAATTCGAGATGGACGCGAGGTGTTCATTAATGGTGAAAAAGTGAAGGATGTGACACAACATCCAATGTTTAAACCTTTAGTGGATGTTCGAGCTCGGATCTACGACATGGCTCACGAAGATGCGACTAAAAAAATCATGACCTACACAGACGAAGCCGGCGAGCAGTGCGCGATCGGTAATCGTCTTCCATATTCCAAGACAGATTGGGAGGATAAGCGACGTGCGACCAATGCTGTGTTTGAGGATATTGGTGGTGTTGTGATTCGAGTGGGCGACGAGACAGTTGGGGAAATGTGGTCGCTCTTTGATGGGCAAAATGTACTTGACGAAGTTGACCCGCAATTTTCTGCGAATATCAGAACGCATATTGATCGCGTCATCAAACATGATCTTTTTCATGTGTCTGCTAATACTGATCCGAAAGGAGATCGTTCAAAGCCGCCGCAGGAACAGGATCCCGATATGCTTTTACATGTCGTGAAAGAGACGGATAAAGGCATCATCGTTCGTGGTGCGAAATATGAGACGGCGGCAGCCTATGCGAACCAAGCCTTCACGAAACCGACGATAGCGAATTGGGGGAACGAAGCGCTGTCGGATTACGCAGTAGGGTTTATCTGCGATTTGGGCTCTCCGGGCATCAAAATGATCTGTCGCACAGGTTTTGCGGGTCGAGCTCCCGTTGAAGATTATCCGCTCGCTAGTCGATTCGACGAGATCGATGCTTTAGTGGTCTTCGATAACGTTCTTATCCCTTGGGAAAACGTTCTCTTCTACCGCCACACCCGTGCTGCAACATTCATTCGCGCTACGTTACATCGGTACAGTGCATTTGCTTTCGTACAACGCAATCTCAAAGTGGCTGACATGCTCATTGGCGTTGCTCTACATAATGTTCGTCAGACCGGACTGGATAAACATCAAGCAGTGCAAGAAAAATTGGCTGAACTTGCATGTTACCGTGAGGGGATCAACGCACATCTCACTGCAGCAATTGCGACGGCGGAAAAGAGTCCTGGTGGACTTCTGATGCCTAACCAATCACTCTTGTACACGGGGCGTGTGCTCGCATGTAGTCAATTGCCAGGAATGATGCACATCGCCCGAGAGTTATGTGGTGGCCAAATCTGTGTCACGCCAGACTATGCCTGTTTTCAGGATGCGGAATCTGGTAAATGGATGGAAAAATTCTATTCAATTACTGATGATTGGGTGGCGGAGGATCGGCGAAAGTTGTTGGCTTTTGCTCGTGATCTACTGAATTCTGATTATGCGGGGCATCGTTTGACATTTCAACTGTTTGCCCAGTCACCACCGTTCGCGCATTTAGCGGCCGTCTATCGAAACTTTGATTGGCAAGGTCCGCTCGACTTCGTTAAGAAATCTGCGGGATTGTCAGATGAAGTTAGTCGATAAACCCCGTTTCACAAGGTTAGAGAAAGCAGACTGACTGATTCCTATCAATTGGTTGAGTGACCAGATGTCCACACATAAACGCGTTCGCCCATTCAATACTAAAGACACCTATCCCAACCAGAACCTTGATAACGATCTCTGTCAGGCTGTTCGGGCTGGAAATACCGTTTACTTGAGAGGTCAGGTGGGCACTGATTTTAGCGGTCAACTCGTTGGCCAGGATGATCCGCGAGCGCAGACTGAACAGGCGATGAAGAACGTCAAACAGCTCCTTGAAGAAGCAGGTAGCGAAATCTCGCATGTCGTAAAGACTACGACTTACATCACGGATGCTCGTAATCGAGAACCGGTCTATCGTGAAATTGGGAAGTGGCTCAAAGGTGTGTATCCCGTATCCACAGGATTAGTCGTATCAGGGTTGGCGCAACCAGACTGGCTGGTCGAGATTGACGTGATAGCCGTAATTCCTGACAAGTGAACTAATTAACATGACTTTTTCACTTATTGCGTGTTGCAGTGAAACAGGGCAGTTTGGGGCGGTGATTAGTTCGTCAAGTATTTCTGTTGGTAGTCGTTGTCCGTGGGCTCGTTCAAAGGTGGGTGCAGTGTCCACTCAGAATGTGACACTGCCGAGTATCGGGCCCATGGTGCTAGATGCGCTCGCGCAGAACCGCAATGCGCCGGAGAGTTTGGAATCCGTGATGGCTCAGGATGAGTTCTCTGACTATAGACAAGTGATCGTTGTCGATAGCACGGGGAAAACTGCCAGTCATAACGGTGAGCATACGCTTGGCATTCATGCCATTGTCGACAGTGACCATTGTATTGCTGCCGGTAATATGCTGGCGAATACCTCAGTTCCCCAAAAGATGCTCGACGCCTTTCTCTCCATGCCTCATCTTGATCTTGCGAATCGCCTACTGCAGGCGCTAGAGGCGGGTAATGATGCCGGTGGGGAGGCGGGGCCTCTGCATTCGTCCTCGCTGGTCATTGTGGCCAACGAACTGTGGCCTTTGGTCGACCTTAGAGTTGATTGGACAGATGACGATCCCATAGCCGAACTGCGACGCCTCTGGGAACGGTACGAACCACAAAGGGATGACTACGTTGCACGAGCATTAAATCCGAAGGAAGCTCCTCGGTATGGAGTACCGGGAGATTCGTAACGAGAGCATCGAGGTTCGGCAGTTAGACTAGCAATTTATTCGGTACGGGAAGTGCTACGCTTTCGGTCCCGCATGTACAAAATTCCAAAAATAATTGTGAGCAGAATACAGAGAGAAGAGACATAGCGGAACGAGATTCGACCTCCGTGATTGTCCGCAGGGGCGAGTAGTGCCGAGGCACGGCTTGTGAAATCAGCATTACTATCGAACCTTGCTACGCTTCGAAGAGCGGTCGCGGTGGCGATTGGCGGTAATTGTCCTCCAGCGACCGAGGCTGCAGTCAGGACACCCTGCGCTTCTTCGGCGGCGGCCTGTATTTCAGCGCCCGCTTCTCTTTCTGCCTGGGCTGCCAAATCTGGCAATATTTCGACCGCTTCGATTAGTAATTGCTTGGTTTCGACGGGGTCCAGTCTTTCGTGCCCGAAATCGTCAGCAATCCGTCCCATGATCGGCGTAGTGATAGCCCCTGCCGTTAACGCCCCAATACCGCCAAGCAAAGCGAGAGCCAGTGCGCCTCCTTTCGGGATTCTCTCAGCTGCGACACCTAACATTGTTGGCCAAAAATACGACGTACCAATGGCGAACACCGCTCCGGCTGCAAAGGCTACTCCCATCGTTTCTGCGTAACTCAGCCACCAGAGTCCTACGCCGGAAACCACGGCGCAGACCGTTAAGACGCCGGTCGCGGAGAGACGATGCACGACTGGACCAGCAAATTGACGCATGATGGCCATCAAGCCGTTGATCCATGCGAGGAGAAGAATGCCAGGAATTCCCACGGCGGCAAAGATTGCGGGTGTCCACTTTCCTGGACCGAGTTCCACCGAAGCGGTGAGCATCATGCAGAAGAAAAGTACTAGGAATAGCGGTCGCGTTAACGTGGCCCTAAACATTTCGCGGGTCGAGACACCAGACTGCACACGCTCGGTCAGCGGAAAACGTTGGCCAGTGAACAAAAGTCCATAGGCAATTGCGGGCACCATGACAAAGGCAAGCTTCCAGTGCCAGGTTCCAATACCGTACTTCGTGAATAGGAAACCTAGCACGCCACCGATCACGATACCGCCAGGAAACCAAACATGGAAGTGGTTCAGTTTCTTGGTCTTCTGGTCGGGGTAGAGAGTGGCAATGAGCGGATTGCATGTCGCTTCAATTAAGCCATTCGCAATGCTGATCACAAGGGCGCCACCCAGTAACGACCAGAAACCGGTGGCAAACACCATAAGCAGTGGACCAACAATGTGTGCGATGAGCGACAGGCGAAGCAAGGGTCGCATGCCAACGATGTCAACGAACGGGCCGAATATCACTATCGATATCGCAAAGCCCCAGAGTTGAGCACCACTGATGTACCCGACTTGTAGGTTCGTTAGAACGAATGTCTCTTTGAGCGGATTCATAATGTCGGCCATTACAGCGAACGACATTGACGTTGCGATTAAGCCGAGGCAACTGGCGAGAAACAGTCGCTCTCGTTGAATTGGGGCGAGGTTTGAATGAAGGGTATCTGGAGTCATCTGGCTGGCCTTCTCAATCTGCGCTCTTGGCGCAACTTAGCTTTTTCGTTAGCTGTTTGCTTTGCAGTGTCCGTGGTTTCAGCCGCACGCAATGTCTTGTCGTGTTTGGCATAGCTCGGCTGCAAATCAACGCTACGCAAATTATGTAGAGCGGCTCTCGCACCCGCGAGTTTATCAACATCATTATCTTCCCATTCGATTGAAAGAGCTCCATCGAATCCAACACGGTTCAGTTCCACCAGAATTTCCTCAGTGTTGATTGCATCGCGGCTTGAGCCAGCCGTAACGAAATTCCAGCCATTGGTTGCCGCACCAAAATCCTGATGGCCACCGAGCCAACCACCTCGACAGTGTTCAGGTATCACCTGTACGCCTTTTATGTGAACACAGTGAATGTAATCCTTGAATTCACGAATAAATTCAACAGCTGAGACATGTTGCCATTCTAGATGTGAGCAATCGAGATTGAATCCGATCACGTCACCGTAACCGGCATCGGAAAGATGCTGCAACCAGTCGTGGGCAGACTCCAGGTCGCCCATGGCTCGCTCGCTTGGATGACACTCCAAGTCAAAGGTTGTTCCGTACTCGCGACAAGCATCCAGAAACGGTGCGAACCGTTCAACAATCAACTCAAGACTGACGCGGCGTACATCAGCAAGCTGATGTCCAGCAATTTCAGTCGGTAGTGGTGGAAAGAGGAACCAGTGTGACCAGCAATTTGCGGGAGAGCCGCAGAAACCAGGGAGTGGAATGTGACGGTCCAGCGCTTCTGCAAGGTATTTCGAAAGTCGCGCGCAACCGATTAACGCATTCAAGGCTTGAGTGTGAATAAGTTTTCCGACTTCATCAGGGACGAAGTACGGGTCATGACGTGGCGGGTCATTCGATTGACGCCATTTGCCATAGGCTTCCACTGCTTCGCCACCGACAAACTGAAGTGTTTTAGCGCTAGGTTCATCTCCAAGAGCCTGTCCTTGTAAATGAGTGGCCACGCTGAAAATCTCAAGGTTATGCTTTCTTGCCTTTGCGACCCGTGACTCTGCGAGCTTTTTAGCTCCTGTATCGTCGCTACATTGATCAAGGGGGAGTTCCCAGCTAGCTTCTTCCCATCCATCGAACTTCTCTGTCGACAGAAAATCGAGAAATTCATCTTCTTGAATGTCTCCGAATTGGCCACGTACCAATCCGATCTGATGCCAGGACTGTTGGCCCTGTCGATGCGTTTTCGTCTGTGAAAACCCCATGGATACCTCCGTATTACCGCCGAATAGCAAGTTTCATGATTCATGCTACGCTATGACGCACGCCTCACGGTAACGTTATCTTATGGTAAACACTTCCCAAAGTTCGACGAAGACACAAAGAGAATTTTTCGATGAGATTTCCTCGCTTCCGGCTCTTGACGTCCATACGCATCTCGTTGGTGGGAAACTTTCAGCACGCGGATTACACGATATTTTGCTCTATCATATGTCCATAAGTGACTTNTATGCTGCNGGTTGTAAGGATGCCGGACGTCTAACAGAGTATCCANNTTGGCCNACACGAGATGAAACAATTATTCGGATTGAACGGGCTCTTCCGTTTTTGGATGNNTCAAGAAATACCAGCACTGCTTGGTGTATTCGACGCATTNTAAGCGATCTCTACGCTTGGAAAGNTCCGNTCACNGNGGACAACTGGCGNAAACTTGACGATNTTATTCGCGAGAGAGCGGATGACCGTGCNTGGCAACGNGAGGTCGTGCGTCAAACTGGAATTCGCCAGTTCGTGACAGAGTTTGCTCGCCGGGAAGAAGGTCAGGANGATGACCTCCTACAATACGCANTAGAGTGGGGGTTTTTCACACGNTGTCAAGCAGGGGAGTTTGATACGGCCCTTTGCGAATTAGAACGGTGTTGGGGAAANCNCCCCGAAAGTCCNATGCCGATNGGNACTAGTTCTAGACCTGCACCAACACGCACAATCAATTCNCTTGATGACGTNCATGCGGCAGTNGATGACTACGTCANCAATATTTCTACCNTACCAGTNCTGTCGACNGCGACACATCTCTCAACCGATATTAATTACTGTGAGATCAGNGAATCNGAGATGACAGNTGCTCTCTCACGGCGTGATCNNGCCAGCATTGAGGAGCGCNATATTTATGCNTCGTATGTCAATGAGCGTTTCTTGTCNGCCCTTGAACGTCTCGGTGACACTTTNGTGTTTCAATTTAGCATTGGNGCCGAGCCATTACCCTTTGAGACCGGCAGTCGACTCAGCCAGCAGACAATTNGCCANCTCGGTGCCATGGTTAGTCGACATCCAGNTCTNCGTTTTCAATGTTTACTCGCGAGTCGNCATGCCAATCAGTCGCTCTGTTCACTGTGTCGCGAATTNCCGAATTTGTCCNTNGCTGGTTATTGGTGGCACAATTTCTTCCCCTCAGTGATTGGNCAGGTTATTGAGGAGCGTCTTGATATGTTGCCGACAAACAAACAGGTNGGATTTTTTTCNGATGCTTATGTGGTGGAGTGGGCCTATGCGAAGGTNCAGATCGTCCGAGAAGTTTTGGCNCGCATCCTNTCAGCGANAGTGGAGCAGGGNCAGTACACNTNTGATGANGCNCTGACCATCGCNCACGCNATNNTGTTTGANAGCCCANAGACCTTACTTCGAATACAACTGCCGAGCAACATGTCATAAGGATGCTTGGTGGACGGCAGCTTGTGACCGTATAAGAAGGCGTCGTCAGGAGGTGTAATGTGGCAGCATTCGGTTTTAACTGGTTCTATTGCTTGATAATCATCTCAAGTCGTGTTTTGGTGCGGTGATTATTTCGGCTGTACAATACAATGCGACAACAATGCTGGAACGCCGAGTACTGGTTGCACTTGATTAGGAATTTGAGTTGAAACAACTGACTGTAGAAAGTACATGTTTTTCATTGATTTAGAAGCCTTACTATCATGCTCAATGTGTTAAGAGATTTTCTGGTCCATCAGGGTTTCGATGACGGATTTTCGCGTTGGCTGACGTTAAATGCGGAAATCGTCTTAGTGCTCGTCTTGGCTATTCTGGCCAACATGCTCGCCAAGCGCATCGTAGTGCGTGGTGCTGCTGCGTTAATCGGGAAGACGACTACAAGTTGGGATGATGTCCTGATTGAACACCGAGTGATTCAACGCATGTCGCACTTGGCACCTGCGTTGGTCGTCTACCATTTTTCCTTGCCAGTCTTAGAGAACTATCCGTGGTGGAGTAATAGCGTCAGACAGGCGAGCTTGATTTACATGCTGTTGGTTGTTGTCTTGGTCATTGACGCGACCTTAAATGCGATAGCTGATGTTATGCAATCTTCACAGGTGTCGCAAGATCTCCCGATTAAGAGTCTCGCGCAGGTCCTAAAACTCGGACTTTACATTATTGCGGGCATCGGTGTGCTGTCGTTGATCCTTGGAAAATCACCACTTTTACTCTTTAGTGGGTTGGGGGCGATGACTGCGGTGATTATGCTGGTGTTTAAGGACGCGATTCTCGGCTTCGTTGGAGGGATTCAGCTTTCCGCTAATCGTATGGTCGCCCGAGGTGATTGGATTGAGATGCCGAAGTATGGTGCTGATGGTGACGTGATAGAAGTGGCCTTGACGACGGTTAAGGTGCAGAACTGGGATAAGACCATCACAACGATTCCAACTTATGCGCTAATCAGTGAGTCATTTAAGAACTGGCGTGGCATGTCTGAATCTGGTGGTCGACGAATCAAGCGCGCTATTAATCTTGATGTGAATTCAATCAGATTCTGTGACGATGAGATGTTGAAGCGGTTCATAAAGATTCCGTATATGGCTGAATACCTGAATAGCAAACGGGATGAGGTGTCGAAACGACATAAAGAGAATGCTATGGATGAGTTACCACCGGGTAGTGATCGACGACTGACAAACGTCGGAACATTTCGAGCCTATGTGATCGCCTATCTTCGTGATCATCCGATGATCCACCAGGATATGACTCTCATGGTTCGACAACTTGCACCTGGTCCACACGGCCTTCCTGTTGAAATTTATGGGTTTAGTCGCGACCAGAGATGGGTTAGCTATGAGAATATACAGGCTGACGTGTTTGACCATATTTTGGCAATAGTGCCTGAGTTTGACCTACGTGTGTACCAAATTCCCTAAGGCAACTGACGTGAAATCATTAATGGGGAAGCTGGCTAGCGTGTCCTCATCCCGCACTAATCGGTAGTTTATCGAATCTAAGATTTTTGGTTCACTGAGTTCTGCGTAAACGAGCCAAGTTCTCATGTTCAACAGAGTCATGCTTCTTATCCTGCTCTTTATTTCCATAGGGATTGGTGTCTGGTTCTACAAGGAGAAACCGTGGCAGTGGGAGAACTCTGATCAGAATGTGCTGACGTCACTACCCATGTTGCCAGAATTTGTTTATCAGAACGAGGTATCAATTGAGAAATTTCTCGTAGCTGATCGATGGGCTCGTAAAAATATGATGTCTGCCGACGCGGTTGGTCGGCTAGGAATGCTTTATCACGCATACCAATTTACTAACGAAGCGCGAAGAAGTTACACCCGCGCACAAGAATTGCAGCCTGATGAGTTTGCTTGGATTTATTACTTGGCAGTGCTAGAGAAAGCGACCTTCAGGTT
>NZSH01000039.1 GCA_002696705.1 Woeseiaceae bacterium
GACCACTTCGGTACCTCTCCGAAAACATTTCGATTCGCGAAAGCTTGTAAATAGGCACCTAACCAGTTGCCACATTCTTGTTGCGCCGTTCGCGAAAAAACTTCTGGAGTAGTTCAGCACACTCCTCTTCAAGTACTCCACTCACCACAGTCACGCGATGATTTAAAGCCTTCTGGTCGAAAGCGTGCATCGTTGACTGGACCGCGCCGGTCTTTGGCTCAGCGGCACCATACACCACCGTTCCAAGCCGTGCATGGATGATGGCACCCACACACATCAAGCAGGGTTCGACCGTGACATAGAGCGTGCCACCGGTGATCCGGTAATTCCCGATCGTGCGGGCACTTGCTCGCAAGGCAACTACCTCCGCATGAGCAGTCGGGTCGGATGTCGAAATCGGCTGATTGAAGCCAGCGCCTACCACCTCGCCATCGACAACTACGACCGCACCAATTGGCACTTCGTGTTGTGCGGACGCTCGGTGTGCTTCGTCCAGCGCGGCCTGCATATAGGCTTCATGCATGACGATCATGTGGCGCGCCCTGCAGGATTCGAACCTGCGACCTCCTGGTTCGTAGCCAGACGCTCTATCCAGCTGAGCTAAGGGCGCGAATCTTAAGGGAACCGTGTCACATAGGACAGAGTCCACTCTCAAATCGCTAAGTATAACATGCGGTTATTGATACAACTGGTGAGGGATTGACCAGCTGATACTGATGCAAGACTACGGACGCATCAGTCCATGTCCAACTGGCAGCAGGCCTGGCAACTCAATGGGAAGGCGACCAGTAATCGGAACGTCTCCAGCAAGAGCCCTCACAGCTGTACGTTCTGCCCGATCATAGAAATCGTAGGTAAGAAGCACAGCTGGCAAATCTGGTAGCGCCATCGCAGTATAGGGACTTCCAAATAATGTTGCAGCGTATGGCTGATCATATCGTGCTGATGTGGTTACTAGATCCTGCAGCAACGACACGAGCGGTGGTGCGAGCGTCATGCCGCCTGGGCGAGGAGTTGTGCGAACAAAAATCGACGCAATGATTGCATCGTAGCGACCAGCTGTACTTCGCACCAAATCCAGAGTCGCCGGCAAAGTCTGATTTGAAAGCTCGATGGCTGTCACATTGGCCCAGCGAGCCTTAAGTTCGGCGACAAACGTGCGACTCGGCGCCGCGATTAACCACCCAGACGGTCGATCAAGAACTGATAAATACAAGACGCGTGCATTCGGAGCGATCTGCAACGGAATTTGGTTTCTTGCGTCGGCGATGAGCGTGACAGCCGCTTCGCTGGCATGGTTCGCTACTTCAGCGTGAACCCGACCACCAAGCGCAGCAGGGAGTGCAGCAAGGTCGACCATTCGAGTTCGATGTAAGTTCACCGCAGTCTTCGCGCGAAGGACGCGGGCGGCGGAAGCTCGCACCTGCGCTGGGTCGATTTCGCCACGTTCCACGGCCATCCGGATAGCGTGAAAGGCTTCAGCTGGATCTGCGGAGTGCACGAGCACGTCATTCCCCGCCTGAATGGCCCGAACAGCGGCGTCACCAGAAGACATGAGTGCCGTAACAGCACCCATCTGCATTCCATCGGTGTAAATCAGGCCGTCGAACCCAAGTCCCTCGCGGATCCCTTTCATCACAATTTCTCGACTCAACGACGCTGGCACGCCAACGGTCGGGTCCAAGGCTGGAAATTCAATGTGTCCTGTCATGATGGCGTCAGCTCCCGCCGCAATACCGTCTCGGAACGGTGGCCACTCAACACGCTCAAGTCGCTCACGTGGATGACGGATGATCGGTAGTCCGACGTGGGAATCTACGTTAGTATCGCCGTGACCTGGGAAATGTTTAAGGGTCGCAAGCATCCCTCCGGCATGAAGACCTCGCACATAGGCGGCAGCCAGCCGGCCCACTGCTATAGGATCCTCACCGAACGAGCGCGTATTAATAACTGGATTATCTGGGTTGTTATTGACGTCGACGACCGGAGCAAAATTGAGATGAACGCCGATTGCCCGAGCCTCCAGTGCTGTTGTCCGACCTGCCTCGTAAGACAACTGCTCGTCTCCACTGGCACCAAAAGCCATCGCACGTGGTAAGACAGTAGCTCCCGCCAGGCGAAAGCCTACGCCAGCCTCAAAATCAGCCGCATTTAACAATGGCACCTTCGCAACGGCTTGCAAACGATTCAACATCGAAGCGGCTGCTAACGGCTGGCCGAGAATTACAGATCCGTATGTTGGATTAAGCAACACGCCAGGCGTTGGCACACGTCCACCAAAGACGAGAAAACCACCCACATGATACTCGCGCACAAAACGAACGAGCTCGTCATAGACGTCACTATCACTACTGGTATAGGTGCCAAAAAATGACGGCATGATCAACTGGCCGATTTGCTCATCCAGCGACATGGTCTCGAGCGTCCTGTTCACCCAAGTTTCAGCTGTGTTGTCGACTTGGCCCCCGTTGTGAGCAGTGACTGAAGCGGCGAGTGCCGGCAGGATCATCACAGCCAAAAGTCCAATAAATCCTCGTATCACATGAGTCGCTTTGCTAAGCATGAAGCCGATGGTAAATCGAATTTAGTCCCGCCGCAAACCGAGACGTCATTCTAATCATTGTTTGGGCCTGTATAATTAACTCATGGGACACCTTGAGCACCGTAAGGCGGCACCCGCTACTGTGGATTGTTACGTTGTAACCATTAGTGACACCCGCACCGAAGAGACCGATGCGGGAGGGCAAGCGATTATCGATTTATTGACCGAAGCAGGCCACGTCATACGTGGACGGAAAATTGTGCGTGACGAACCAGATCTCGTGCAGGCGACGGTCACGGAGCAACTAAGCTCCTCGTCTGTCGACGCCATTATTACAACCGGTGGCACTGGTATCTCGTCTCGCGATCAATCATACGAAGCGATTACAGCTTTCATTGAAAAGCGTGTCGATGGGTTTGGCGAATTGTTCCGCTCGCTAAGTTACGCAGAAATTGGATCTGCGGCAATGCTAAGCCGGGCATTTGCAGGGACAGCACAGAAAAAGATCATCATCTCCTTGCCTGGTTCTGAACATGCTGTCCGTTTAGCTATGACCAAACTCGTGTTGCCGGAACTTGGACACCTTGTACGAGAGGCATCCCGGTAATCAAAAACCAAACCGCGAACACATTATGACTGCAGCCAAAATGCGACCCATCCGTGAGACTATTTCGTTAGTCGACGCGCTTCGCATCGTAGAAGGGGCAACTCCACCACTCAAGAGAACCGAACACGTTCCCCTCCACGAAGCGGGCGAACGCATCCTCGCCTGCACCATGAATTCAGACACCCACGTGCCACCGTTCGACCGTGCAGCCATGGACGGCTATGCGGTGGTGGCGGAGGATACCTTTGGGGCCAACCGACAGCGACCACGAAGCCTGGAATGTGTGGAAAAAGTCTATACCGGAACGATTCCAACCCGGTCGATTGAACGTGGTCAGTGTGTCGAAATCGCGACTGGCGCGCCAATGCCTGAGGGTGCTGACGCGGTGGTCATGGTTGAGGAGACGGATAAAGCCGAAGACAACAACATCGCTATCATGATCCCCGTCTATCCNCNCCAGAACGTTGGACAACNAGGTGCNGACATCACGCCTGGACAAACNCTGGTAAAGGATGGCGANCANCTCACTGCTAGTCGTATCGGCGCATTAGCTGCCATNGGCGTNTCNAGGGTTGAAGTGTACGANAGGCCACGCGTNGCACTNCTATCCACAGGGGATGAAATTATCGAACCCGGCCAAGNNCTCGCACCCGGNCAGATTTATGACATCAATCGGTTCACTCTTGAAACCTTAGTTCGCAGCCACGGTGGNATAGCCNTACACCACCCCCCAACCGCAGACACGCTTGATGCNTTAACTGCAACNATTAANTCCTGCTTGACGCACGANCTCTTGGTGTTTTCAGGNGGTAGTTCGGTTGGTGCNCACGACTTGATTGTGGACGTCCTGCANCAACACGGTGAAATTCTGTTCCANGGAATCGCTGTCAAACCAGGTAAGCCCACTGTATTTGGACGAATTGGNACNATGCCAGTTCTCGGTATGCCGGGATATCCCACATCCTGCCTCTCAAACGCCTATATGTTGCTAATCCCTATGTTGAGGCGAATTGGCAGACTCCCGCTGTACCATCCACGGACNCTGACACTTCCGCTCGCTGAACGGATCGTTTCAACAACGGGACGTCACCAATTCTATACAGTNCGGGTCACCGACGGCATGGCTATGCCAGCCTTTAAAGCTTCAGGCGATATCACCAGCATGTCGTTAGCCGATGGGTACGTCGAGATTNCGGCTCAAACTGATATCGTTGAAAAAGGTGAAGTGGTCGANGTGAAATTGTTTTAAAGACTACCTGAGACCAATTTGGCGTTCGTACTCCGGTTCGAGTTCATCCGCTATATGTAAATCGAATATTGCTGCAGTACGACGGTACGCACCTCTAAATTCAGNATGACANCGGTAGCAAACGGTGATGTCGNCCANTCGGCGATAGACGACTAGATCAATCAACGCAGCAACACCCAANACTCCGTANGCGACGAGATCCATCTCAAACCAATAGAATCCAGCACTGATAAGCGCCCCAATGANCACGATGGTNAANCCNAGCTGGGGGTTGAAATCCTTNCTGATATAGAAGTCTCNACCNTCGCAAAGCGGACACCGATCGACTTCGTCATCATTCTTTACACNATCAGTGAACNTGAGGTCGAGAGNGCGACCACACCCGCCGCACACAATGGAGGTCGAAGTTATATCCNCTGTAACAGGGAGTGCCGCTCGGCAGGATGGACAATGAAAAGTTACTTCCACGTNAAAACTTTCAGTGCAAAANATTCGANCNATTTACAGTGGCACGCCTGTTGAAAGAAAGAGGTANTTGGCAAGAATCTCACCAACCATGACTGTAAAAAAATCGACATAGAGAATACCGGTNGCCGATTGGGTCGAGCGAATTTTCGCTGTCTCCCAGGTAAGATACGCCAAAACACTTGGTCCNAGTAAACCAAACAGAACGCGCTGCCAGAANAAAATGCCTGCAACCGATAGAACGTAGCGNTGAAAATNGAATCCCAGTCCTGACTCCANACTCGCCANCGCAATGTANACCGCTACACCTACGACAGCGATACGAACAATGGTAGAACCNATATGAAACTTAANGATCTTCTGGAGTAAGGAGACGTCCATGGATGGCAGAACCAGGTACCAGTGCCCCAAGATCATCGCCGTNCAAGTGCCACCCAGNAGGGCAGCCGAACTCANAAAACTCGCTACAGCTAGTACCGGCATTGNGACCGGCTGNGNCGAAGCCACGCCGAAAGCCTGCGCAACCAGCATCACGCCGCTGGCAACAACGGTCGTCCATAGNAATCCAGGCTGNAATGCTTTNGCCATNCGACCAACNGTGATCCAAAACAAAAGCAGTGCACCTGTTGCGGTACGCAGTGCCAGCGCCGAAACACTATTCCAGACATNCNCTGCATCACCAATNCCTGGGTCGAAGGCGAGTCCGATGACTAAAAGTACGACAGCTAGCCCGGCATTAAACCGAAAGAACTTCACGCCGGCNGCANGAGGCACCAACAATAAAGTCCAGGCGATNCCCACGCCTAGGTGCGTNAGGAAAAGAAACAGAACTAGTGAAAGCGACATGCTTCAGCACCAGAGGACACGGGCGAANGTATGCAANTCGAAAGGANTCCAGTAACAGTAGAGTGTGCCCTATACGAATTCCANNCTGCGACCGGTCCNAACTGTCTTTTTAGCCGAGGCGCAGATTCACTGCGGTCCAGTTAATAACGTTCCAGAACGCGCCAACGTACTCCGGACGCCGGTTCTGATACCTTAGATAATAAGCGTGTTCCCAAACGTCCAACCCAAGAATCGNCTTCTTCCCNTCCATCGCNGGGTTATCCTGATTCGGGGTACTCATAATTGATAACGTTCCGCCGGAGGCNACAACCCAAACCCATCCNCTACCGAAACGNCCCAGTGCAGATTNTGTAAACTGCTCCTTCATAGAGTCGTAACTNCCGAACGAAGCGTTAATNGCGTCTCCAACGTTGCCATTTGGATCNCCTCCCGCATTCGGTCCCATGACCTGCCAGAACATCGAATGNTTCCAGTGTCCACCACCATTATTCCGAACAGCCGTCCGGATACCTTCAGGCACGCTATCGAGATCACTCACTAATTCATCAAGAGTCTTCTCTGCCAGTTCAGGATGCTTTTCCAATGCAGCGTTCAATTTCGTCACGTACGTTGCATGATGTTTGTCATGATGAATTTGCATCGTCTGTTCGTCAATATGTGGTTCGAGTGCATCGTAAGCGTATGGTAACGGTGGTAGTTCATGAGCCATNAAAATTCCTCCTTCATACGATCGTCACGTGACGATCAAACAATTCCAAAATATTGGAGTTTACTGGATCGAAAGCATCCGGTCGAGCGCAACNCGTGTCCAGCGCTTATGATCGTCTGGTACAGACACCTGATTACGTACTTCACCNTTCACCAANCCTTCCANCACCCAGCACAAGTGATTNGGNGATACGCGGTACATCGTCGAGCATAAACATCCGANTGCATCTAANGTCATNACGGTNCGCTCGGGAGCCAGNTCTTGCGCGAGCCGGTTCACTAAATGAATCTCAGTTCCAANACCCCAAATCGAACCCGCNGGACTCTCGGTAACCTGGCGAATAATGTGNGANGTCGAACCAANCTCATCCGANGCTTGNATAACCTCCNAAGTACATTCTGGATGAGAAATAATCCGGATGNCGGGATGTGAANCACGGAGTCGCTCGATNTGNTCTACCGTGAATTTGGTATGCACGGAACAGTGACCCTTCCATAAAATCATGCGNGCANCATGCAGTTCTGACGGTTCTAAGCCACCCCACNTAACATTAGGATCCCAGACACACATTTGCTGCAACGGCACNCCCATACCAAATGCTGTGTTTCGNCCGAGATGCTGGTCCGGCAGGAACAAAATACGCGCACCACGATTCCAGGCCCATTGAAATGTNGCTACCGCATTTGAAGACGTGCACACCGTTCCACCATGTTGCCCACAAAACGCTTTTATCGAAGCTGCGGAATTCATNTAAGTCACAGGNACTANGTCGNNAATCCCCATTTCTGACAGCTCATCCCAACAAACTTCAAGTTCATCAAGTACAGCCATNTCGGCCATGGAACAGCCAGCAGCTAAATCNGGAAGGANAANCTTCTGGTGNTCNNCNCTNAGGACATCAGCGCTTTCGGCCATGAAATGAACGCCGCANAACACGATAAAATCCGCTTCCCGTCGAGCNGCGGCTACTTTCGCAAGCTTAAATGAATCGCCAGTATCATCAGCGAACTTGAAAACCTCGTCGCGTTGATAGTGATGTCCAAGAATNAAGAGTCGCTCGCCNAGCGTGNNACGCGCAGCACCAATACGGACATCAAGCTCTTCNTCNGATAGCCCGAGATAGCGGTCTGGCAGAACTTGNTGANCNGCCTGNTCTTCGACCTCATTCAATAACTGAACATTCATCAGCAACCTACTGCTCTACTCGAGTCGGATGGATTCNGTTCAACTTCACACTTTGTGAAATTTTTCTCAATATCAAGATACNAAAAAGGCCAGTNCCACNATTCNGCCCGCNTGACTATTGTCCAGTGNAANCTGACTTAAATNAATTCTAGCACAATTACNAACAAGTGGGCTCANGNTGACTCCGACACTACCTTGTATAAAGTGTCACGCTCTATTGGCTGTCGTTGAGCCGCGCGGATGAGGTGACTGATGTCCGCCGTTGTCATCGCTTCAGGCGTACTCGCACCAGCCATGTGGTAGATCTTTTCCTCCTGAACTGTACCGTCAAGATCGTCTGCCCCAAACCATAAAGCGGTCTGCGCGACCTCGATGCCAGTCGCAATCCAAAAAGCCTTCACATGCTCGATGTTGTCCAACATGAGACGTGCAACGGCATGGACACGCAAAGTGTCGGCAGCCGTCGGTGCCGGTAACTTTCGCATCTGATTGTTCTCAGGATGAAATGCTAAAGGGATGAATGCTTGAAAACCACCTGTCTCATCTTGGAGTGTTCGTGCACGCAACATATGATCAACTCGCTCTTCTGGTGTCTCGATGTGTCCGTACAGCATGGTTACATTAGAGCGTAGACCCAGTCGATGCGCTGTGCGATGGATGGCAAGATACCGATCAGTGCCACATTTGTCATGACTGATCTTGCGACGAACACGCTCTGCAAAAATCTCAGCGCCCCCACCAGGGAGTGAACCGAGACCGGCTTGCATTAATTCCCAAAGGACGTTCTCATCTGTCATGTGATAAAGATCTGCAAAAAATGCTATCTCTACGGCAGTAAAGCACTTTAAATGTACGTCGGGACGGATGCGCTTAAAGCCGCGCAAAAGTTCTGTGTAGTACGAAAACGGCAGGTCTGGGTGCAGGCCATTCACGACATGCACTTCCGTCAACGGCTGCTCACGTCGTTGACGAAGCTTCTCCCATGCTTGCTCAAGGGTCATCGTGTAAGCATCCGCATCGCCAGGTTTGAGTCGCGCGAAGGAGCAAAATAGACAGCTAGCCACGCAGACATTCGTCGCTTCGAGTCGGATGTTATGGTTGAAGTATGTGCGGGCTTGGTGACGACTTTCGCGGGCGCGATTCGCCAGCCATCCTACTGCGAGCAAATCTTGGCACTCGAATAGTTTGACACCATCGGCTAAAGCGAGTCGTTCACCGGCGTCTAGCCGATCCGCGATATTGAGCAGCCCGGATTTAGCGAGGCGTGTACGCATTGTTTTATATACGGATTTACTCCTTCTAGATTCTTATCATGTCATGAGTGTTGTGCTCACTGAAAC
>NZSH01000040.1 GCA_002696705.1 Woeseiaceae bacterium
TGCAGCGGCTGTGGCGGCGGCGTTGTATGGGAGTGCCGGTCGTGACGTCGAAGTCATTGCACCTGGTGGATCGCAACGAGTCGTCTGGGCAGAAGGAGGTCTTACTCTCACGGGATGGACTGAACTGCTCCATACTTCACAATGGCTCATTCCGATCGAGTGACCCAGTACGGGTTGGTCACACATCAACTTTAAAGCAATATCCGTTTAATCAAGGCGCTGAGTGGTCTACACTTGATGGGCTGCTTGATTGTGTGGATTAGTGTTCCATCATGATCAGTAACGCAGTCATCATGGTTTCAGTTGAGAGAGTTTAACGAAAAAGCACTGCACTTTAGGATGAAAAGGGTCAATGTCCAAAGTACTCTACTTTGATTGTTTTTCGGGCGCATCAGGCGACATGATTCTTGGAGCGCTGATTGATGCCGGTCTACCAATCGAGGAATTGCGTAGGGCTCTCGGAAGTTTGGCCCTCGACGGTATGTCAATTGAGGCGGAGTCGGTGGACCGTGCTGGTGTGGCAGCGATCAAGTTTCGTCTACGTGAAAATGGCCAGGTGGTGGATGGCTCGGACCCTACTCCTAAAAAACATCATCATGACCATGATCACCACTCAGACAAGTCGCATCATCATCATTCTCATCGCAGTATCCATGAAATATTAGAACTTGTAGGGCGGTCAAACCTTTCTGAATCCGCAAAGGCTAGCGTAGGGCACTTATTTGGTCGTCTGGCAACAGCTGAAGCTGCAATTCATCAGATGCCAGTTAATGAGGTGCATCTCCATGAAGTAGGGGCGCTAGATTCGATCATTGACATTGTGGGTGCAACGTTTGGATTTGAATGGTTCGCTCCTGATGAGGTTGTTGTTTCACCGCTAAATGTTGGTTCAGGCACGGTGGAATGTGCCCACGGTACCTACCCGGTTCCAGCCCCGGCAACAGCGCGGCTTTTGGAAGGGTCACCTATATATGCCAGTGGTGAGACTGGTGAGTTGGTCACTCCGACCGGAGCCCTGCTTATGACTGAATGGGCGACTTCATACGGTCCGCTTCCCCCCATGACAATTAGTCGTGTGGGATATGGTGCCGGAGAACGTAATAGATCGGATTCACCAAATGTACTCCGGCTCCTTGTTGGCGAGTCGGCAGATATTGATGTAGGTGAACGCGTTGTCGTTTTGGAATGTGAAATCGACGACATGAATCCTCAGATCTTTGGACTATTAATGTCACGCCTGCACGAAGCGGGGGCGCTCGATGTGTTTTATGTGCCAGTGCAGATGAAAAAAGATAGACCAGGAACGTTAGTAACAGTTATTTCACCGCTAGGGTTACGCGAGACGCTGAGCGAAATTTTGTTCCGGGAGAGCACCACACTAGGAATTCGCTATCACGAGACCCGACGTGAGCGGCTCGAACGAACGTGGGTGACCGTTGAGACTTCTCTTGGCGCCGTACGTATCAAACTTGCCCGTCGCGACAACCAGATCCTAAATACCGCACCAGAATTCGATGACTGCTTGCAACTAGCAAAACAGCACGACGTACCTGTCAAGCATGTGCAGGCTCTAGCGCAGAAGGCCTATCTTGATATGGCTGACCAAGTCGGACGAAAGTAAGTTTAGCGGATGTCTCGATTTTATTTAACCACCGCAATCGATTACGTGAACAGCCGTCCGCACTTGGGGACCGCTTACGAAAAGATCACAGCCGATGTGATTGCCCGTTACCAGCGGTTGCGTGGAGTCTCAACACATTTTGTTATGGGCAATGACGAGCATTCGCAGAATGTATACCGACGGGCGCAAGAATTGGGAGTTGATCCGTTGTCGTATTGCGAACGTATGGAGTTCGAATTTCGTGAAATCTGGAAAACACTCGACGTGTCGTTTGATGACTTCATACGAACAACTGAAGATCGCCATCGAGTATCAGTTTCATTGATGGTAAAGAAGATTGCCGACGCTGGTGATCTTTATGAAGGCTTTTATGAAGGTTGGTACTGCGTGTCCTGTGAATCATTCAAGCAGGAAAAGGACCTCATTGATGGGAAATGTCCAGTTCATCAGAGCCGACCAGACTGGATCAAGGAGAAAAATCATTTCTTTCGGCTTTCAAAGTATCGTGAGGCACTGCTTAGACATTTCGAGTCGCATCCAGAGTTTTTGTGTCCTGAGATTAGACGCAACGAGATTTTGCGATTACTAGAGTCTGGATTAGAGGACATTTCTATCAGTCGCAGCGGTCAGTCATGGGGTATCCCACTGCCGTCTGATCCAGAGAGTGTTGTTTATGTCTGGTTCGATGCGTTGATAAATTACATATCGGCCGTTGGCTTTGGGTCTGACGAAGATCGTGTGGCTGCTTGGTGGCCCGCTGATTTGCACATCGTGGGTAAGGACATTACCCGGTTTCATAGCGTCGTATGGCCGGCGATGTTATTAAGTGCTGGTCAGGAATTGCCTCACCAGGTGTTTGGTCATGGGTGGGTGCACTTTAAGGGGCATCGCATGAGTAAGTCACTCGGAACCAGTCTTGATCCCTTAGAGGCGGTTGCTCGAGCTGGCGTCGATCCACTTAGGCTGTATTTTGTGCGTGAGATACCGTACGGCCAGGATGGTGACTTTTCGTGGGACCGCTTTGAAGAACGCTACAATGCTGATCTCGCCAACAATTTAGGTAATCTGGTCAGCCGGATTACGGCAATGGTTCATAAGTATCGAGATGGAAATCTCGCTACTCCTTCTGGGAGTCCTGGGCGGCTGGCACAGGTCACCGAGGAAGTCGTGGGACGTTACCAAGCAGCCATGGAACGATATGCCTTGCATGAAGCTGCTGCTGTGACCTATCAGTTGGTGGATGCTACCAATGAGTATATTACCGAGACTGAGCCATGGAAGCTGGCTTCTGAAGATGGAGCAGCAGGGCGCCTAACGAGAGTGCTATTCGACATCTCCGAGGCTGTTCGGATTGTCGGAATCCTTTTAGGTCCAGTGATGCCGAACGCTGGAAGAGAGATCGTACGGCGCATGGGTGATGAGGCATCGGAACGTGACCAAGGTTGGACGCAAGCGACCACTTGGCGAACCGAAAGTGCCCGAACCATTCTCCGAGGTGAATCCATGTGGCCACGTCTGGAGACTAAGAACTCGTGAAATAGTGAATGTCTAGAAGGAGAATCCAAAATGACCGAAAGTGATAACCACCCTCTACCTACGTCGACTTCTGATTCTGATCAGATATCCTCTGCGGAGGCACCTAGAGCGACGCCAGAAATGGATACCAGGATAACTATCGACGAGTTTATGAAGGTGGAGTTGAGGGTCGCCAAAGTGGTGACAGCTGAACGAGTGCCAAAGTCAAAAAAGCTCATTAAGTTGGAGGTTGACCTAGGCTCAGAAGTTCGGGTGGTTGTGGCTGGCATAGCAGGCGCTTATGAGCCTGAAGCCTTAGTGGGACGAACCGTAGTAGTTGTAGCGAACCTCAAGCCAGCCAAATTAATGGGTGTCGAATCAAATGGGATGGTTCTTGCGGCTAGCCTTGAGGGTGATGTGCCGATGTTGGTTGGATTCGGAGACCAGCCACCAACTCTCGGTGCACGGGTGAGATAGTTTTGGAAAATCAAGCAATCGGACTACTGGATTCCCATTGTCACTTGGCTGATGAAGCATTCATTGGAGACCTCGGCGAGGTCGTGGGACGGGCTCGGGATGCGGGCCTTGAACAGATTCTTTGCATTCTAGCGGCTGGTAACCAGGCAGAATATAAACAGGCCAAGCGCCTGCAAAAACTTTGGCCGAAAGTTTGTTTCGCGATTGGTGTGCATCCACATCAGGCCGCGGAGTATGCCGGCCGTTTTGATGAAGTGGTTCGCGATGTGCGAGAAGCGATTGAAGTGGAACCGTTGGTTAGGGTGGTTGGAGAAATCGGGCTTGACTACCATTATGATTTTTCACCACGTGACGTCCAACGTGAAGTCTTTCATCGACAAGTCACGCTGGCGAGGGAATTACGATTGCCAGTGAGCATACACACGCGAGAGGCTGAAACTGATACCCTAGCAATCCTTGAGAAAGCTGGTCGCAGGGAATTGCGCGGGGTGTTTCATTGTTTTGCTGGCAATGCATCGCTGGCTGACCATGCTCTAGCGCTGGGCTTCCATATTTCGTTTTCTGGCATGATTACCTTTAAACGCTCTGAGGCACTGAGGGCCATCGCGTCCGAAGTTCCAGGCGATCGCTTATTAATTGAAACAGACGCGCCCTATCTTGCACCGGTGCCACATCGTGGTAAAAGGAACGAGCCGGCGTGGGTCAGTCGCGTACTTGAAGTATTAGCTGAAGTTCGTGGTACTACGGTTGAGTTGCTGTCGGAGCAAGTGATGACGAATTTTCGAGCTTTGGTAAGGCCTTGAGTCCTAGCCGAATACGAATTCTGTTCAATAAGGGCCTGTTACGTTGACACTCCGTGCGGGAGTATGGTCTGATCGCCTTTTGTTAGCTAGCACTGCGTAGTACCTGTTGACCTACGAGTAAGATTGTGTCAAATACAGAAACCTCCATTGATCTTGATGAGATTTTCGCTCCGATTCGCCAGGAATTGGATGCGGTCGAGCGTGAATATATGCGACACGTTCAGTCTCGTGTCGAATTGATTCCTGAGATAGGTCGATATATTCAGCAGGGTGGTGGTAAACGAATTCGTCCAGCTCTACTCTTGATGGCCTCGCGCTTAAGTTCTTATAAAGGAGACAGCGCTATTCTATATGCGTCAGTTGTTGAGTTCATTCACACGGCGACATTGGTCCATGACGATATAGTCGATAATGCGAATCTTCGGCGAGGCCAAATGGCTGTGCATTCCCGATGGGGCAATGATATTACGGTATTGCTTGGAGATTATCTGTATATCAAGTCTATGGGACTCGCGCTAACGGAGGACTCTCTTGACGTTATTAGGCTTCTTTGTGACGTAACTCTTCGTATGATCGAGGGCGAGCTCTATCAACTTACTAAAACCGGTGATGTTGAAATTAGCGAAGAAGAACATTTTGAGATCATCCGTCGAAAGACTGCCTATTTATTTGGTGGTTGCTCTCAAATTGGAGGGATGCTGGGTGGTGTGTCTGACGAGGAAGCAGAGGCACTTCGCGAGTATGGATTTAATCTGGGCGTTGCGTTTCAACTCGTAGACGATTTACTAGACTATACGGCTTCCAAGTCAACACTTGGTAAACCAATTGGAAGTGATTTGCGAGAAGGGAAGGTTACGCTTCCTGTGATTTATCTGTTACAGCGAGATGGAGATAATGCAGATAGTTTGGTCCGCAATGTTGTTGAAACTGGAGAAATCACACCCGAAAGATGGAAGGAATTAAAGCAGCTCCTGACCGAACACCGTGCAATCGAGAGTGCATATGATAAGGCGATGGAGCATGCGAAATTAGCCAAACAGCATCTTGAAGTGTTTCCAGTGACGCCGGAGCGCGAATCGCTGATGGCATTACCTGATTACGTTCTCTCTCGAGAACATTGAGTCACTCAATATTGTGTCGAAGAGCTTGGTGAAACAAATCGAGCAACTTCGCTCAGACATTCGGCGACACGAAGAGCAATATTATGTTCTCCACGAGCCGGAAATTTCTGATGCAGAATTCGACAAGCTGTTAAGAGACCTCGAGGCTTTGGAGGTCGCTCATCCGACGCTCGTTACGCCTGACTCTCCAACTCAACGGGTGGGTGGTCGGCTTGTCGATGGCTTTGATACCGCAACGCACGCCATTCCAATGTTGAGTCTCGATAATGCGTACAGTGAGGATGAACTGTACGCATTTGACGAGCGCTCAAAAAAAGGTTCAACAAATAAGATTGCTTACGTCGCAGAGCTTAAAATTGATGGTTTAAGCATTGCGCTCACTTACGAGAATGGCATCTTGGTACGTGGTGTGACGCGTGGCGATGGAAGTCGAGGGGAAGATGTCACGGCTAATGTGCGCGCCATACGGGCGATTCCACTGAGTTTGAAGCATGGGTTAGTAGAGACTTTAGAGGTGCGGGGTGAAATTTATTTGCCTCGCTCAGCGTTTGAACGTGTGAATCTCGAACGGGAGGGTCGTGACGAAGCGACATTCGCTAATCCTCGTAACGCAGCCGCCGGAACGATGCGCAATTTGGATCCCGCATTGGTTGCTTCAAGGGGGTTAGGGGCGTATGTCTACCAAGTAGTCAAGGACAAACCATCTGATTCGAAAGCAGAAGGTTTATCTAAGTTAAGCAGTCATAGTCAACTTTTACAAGAGTGCAGATCTTGGGGTCTGCCTGTGGAACCACACTGGCGACAATGCGATGACATTGATGCGGTCATTAAGTTTTGTCGAGAATGGAGTGATTTACGACATAGTCTAAATTTTGCTACTGATGGTGTTGTAGTTAAAGTTGACGATTTACAACATCGCGAGAATCTTGGCGCAACAGCCAAATGTCCACGCTGGGCGATCGCCTTTAAGTTTCCGGCAGAACAGGCGACGACTCAACTTAAAAGTATAGAAGTGCAGGTTGGACGCACTGGTGCCGTAACGCCCTATGCAGTGCTTGAACCAGTACGGTTGGGTGGTTCCACAATCCATCTTGCGACTCTCCATAATGAACAGGAAATAGCTAGAAAGGATCTGAGGGCCGGAGATATCGTCCTTGTTGAAAAAGGGGGTGATGTCATTCCAAAAATCATTAAGCCAGTGACGGCAAGACGCAATAAAGGTAAGGGCGGACCGACGCCCTTCGTGATGCCGAAACATTGCCCATCGTGTAACAGCTCTCTTCGTCGAGCAAATGGGGAAGTGATATGGCGGTGTATGAATTCCTCGTGTCTGGCTAAAATTAGACGAGGACTTCTGCACTTCGTGTCGCGCAGGGCCATGGATATTGAAGGCCTAGGCGAATCATTAGTCAAACAACTAGTGGATGCTGACCTAGTTCAGGATTTTGCCGATCTGTTTGCTTTGAAGATAGAGACTCTTCTAACCCTCGACCGGATGGGTAGAAAATCTGCTACCAAGTTGGTTCATCAGATTGAGCAAAGTAAAAAGAATTCATTATGGCGCCTGATTCACGCACTTGGAATTCGTCATGTAGGAGAGGGCGTGGCCGTGGCATTAGAACAGGGATTTGGCTCAATGGAAGTATTAGGGCGCGCTACGTACGATGATTTAAACGACGTTCCAGACATAGGTCCAGTTGTAGCGAATTCTGTGCAGGAATTTTTTGGTGAAAAGCGCAATCGCGATCTTCTAGTTCGTCTCAAAGAGGCTGGTGTTACGATGGAGGGTGTGGCCGTTGAAAAAGAGTCACAGGCGTTACCACTGGCTGGTATGAACGTGGTGTTGACTGGAACCTTATCCTCGATGAGTCGAGAGGAAGCTTCAAGTGCGATTCGTCGAATGGGAGGACGCATCAAGGCCTCGCCGAGTGGGAACACGGACTATGTGATTGTTGGCAAATCACCAGGTTCTAAGCTCAAGAAAGCTCAAATGCTTGATCTGGAAGTACTTGACGAGATAGCTTTTCGTAAATTATTGATAACACTGGGTAGTCGTATGACTGACAAGGAATGATAGATTGTCAGCTACGATGAGAACGATTGGTTAGGTAGTTGATCTTTGAAAATCCGTCGTAGGCGGCCAGACGATCGCCGCGTTCGTCTAAGTAATTGGACGACGGGGAGGAAAGTCCGAACTCCGTAGGGTAGTGCGCCGGGTAATGCCCGGTCAGGGTGACCTGAAGGAAAGTGGCACAGAAAACATACCGCCACGATTGCGTAACCCTCTGGGTATACGTTGTGGTAAGGGTGAAATGGTGCGGTAAGAGCGCACCGCATTTACCGTAAGGTAAATGGCAGGCTAAACCCCGCACGGAGCAAGACCAAATAGGGAAGCGTTTTAGGACGACCCGTCCAAAGCTTCCGGGTAGGTTGCTTGATCCTGTCAGCAATGACTGGGCTAGAGGAATGATCGTCACCAAGGCTTAATTGCGTAAGCGATTAGGACTAGGCACAGAATTCGGCTTATGGCAAACCTACGGCGGACCTTTTTTGGCTGTTTAAGGAAGTTACTAGTTGTTGGATTTTCGAGATGAACGGTGCATAGGTCGCTTTAAGTTATAACGTTAATAATTGTTTGATGGTGCACTAATTTTATAGTTCTTAATATGTCTTCATACCTCGTTACAGGTGGAGCCGGATTCATCGGGTCGCATTTGGTAATGCGATTACTTCACAAAGGGCATTCCGTTCGCATCGTAGATAACCTAGTTACCGGAAGACATGCAAACCTTCCTGAACTTGAACGAGTTGATTTTCTCGAGGCCGATCTTGCCAACGCGGAAATCGCACAGAAGGCTGTTCAAGGTATGGAGTTTGTTCTTCATCAAGCCGCGATTCCTTCAGTGCCTCGCTCGGTGAGTGACCCGGTGACTTCACATCGCGCTAACGTGGATGCCACGCTTAATCTTTTGTGCGCTGCTCGTGATGCGAAGGTTGCACGGTTGATCTTCGCGGGCTCGTCTTCGGTTTACGGTGATACGCCCACATTACCTAAACATGAGTCGATGCCGGCAGACCCACGTTCACCGTATGCACTTCAAAAGTTTATCGGTGAACAGTACAGCCAGTTATTTACAGAGCTCTACGGTCTTGAAACAACGACAATTCGATATTTTAACGTGTTTGGTCCACGTCAAGATCCAGGGTCACCTTATTCTGGTGTTATTTCACGCTTTATTAAATTACTGCTTGCTGGTGAGCCTCCTACGATTCACGGGGATGGTGAGCAGACACGAGATTTCACATACGTGGACAATGTCGTAGACGCAGTGTTGGCCGCGTGTTCGGCTCCGGATGCGGTTGGGCGGGTCATGAATGTCGCAATGGGTGAACGCACTTCACTTAAGCAATTGGTGTCGATGTTGTCAGATATTATCGGCGTGGCAGTTGAGCCGATTTACGGAGACCCTCGGGGGGGGGACGTACGTGATTCCCAAGCTGACTGTGCATTGGCTCAGGAAGTGCTTAATTATCAGCCCCGTATTTCATTTCAAGAAGGTTTGCGCCGGACGGTAGACTGGTATCGCCAGTCATCCGTTCATTCATAAGGAGTCCAGATGCCAGTTATTAACCTCAATGACAGCGCGCTTCGCGAAATGATGCCAGGTTTTAATGGTCATTTGGTTCATACCGAAGGGATGACATTTGTTGAGTGGCATGTCACAGCAGGAGCGTTGCTTCCCGAGCATTCTCACCCACACGAGCAAGTAACTGCAGTTCAAGAAGGCGAATTTGAAATGACGATCGATGGTAGTAAAAACCAACTGACGCCAGGCTCGGTCGCGGTAATACCTTCGAATGTTCTACACTCTGGTCGAGCTGTGACGGACTGCACAATCATTGACGTGTTTCAGCCAGTGCGAGAGGATTATCGCTAGAGGATCCACTTTGGCATCATTCTAACTGTAATAGGCTCGATGTTGGATTTGACAATGGCTGTAGTTGCTGGATGGCTGGCCGGGCTTCTTTCACTGGTAGCTTTTGTTCCTTATATTCTGAGTACACTTCGCGGTCGCACTAAACCCAATCGGGCTACTTGGTGGATTTGGACGATCAATAGCTTTGTAATCGCTGCTAGTTATTACTCATCTGGTGCGACCAATACAATCTGGGTTGCAGTTGGTTATTCCATCGGTTCTCTTGTAACGGCAATCCTCTCCTATCGATTTGGCACAGGTGGCTGGACTTGGTTGGATCGTAATTGTCTTACGATGGCGGCAATTGCAATGTTTTGTTGGTGGTGGTTTGATTCAGCGTTGATCGCCTTGCTCATGTCTCTAAGTGTCGACTTTGCTGGAGCGTTGCCAACGATTCGGAAGGCATACCAGGCACCAGAGACCGAGGATAGCATCGCTTGGAGTTTATTCTTGTCTGGTAACTGTATTAATTTATTGGCCATAGATCGATGGATGTTTAGGATTGTTATTTATCCGGCTTACATGGTTTTAGCAAGTGGTGCTATTGCGTTACTAGTACTCAGAACGAAATTGAATAGGGATTAAAAACCATATTTCCAAGTTCAGTAGCTTGGGAAGCCGTCGTCCGATACACTGATTGCATGGTGCTGGCTAATAGCGATTCGGTGCGGCTAATACGTGACATATATGCCGATCGACAATCCGTTGATCGGCCAGTTATATCAATCGAATTTTTTACTCCAAAAACAAGTAAGGGCGATCAAGTGCTTTGTGAGAGCACTCTCCCGGCCCTAATCCGACTAAGACCAGATTACTGTTCGGTAACTTACGGTGCTGGTGGAAGTACCAAATCGAAAACCCTGTCTGTAGTGGATATGATTCAACGCCAGTTCGGATTAACAGCTATGGCTCATTTGACCTGCGTGGAGTCAAGTAAAAACGATATAGGTGCCGTTTTAGACGAAGCAAAAGAATTGAACATTCGGAACATACTTGCGCTTCGAGGAGATCCTCCAGGTGGTAGTGGGGAGTTCGTTAAAGCCGATGACGGATTCGAGTACTCTTATGAGTTAGTTCGTTTTATTAAAGCTAATGGTGATTTCTGTGTAGGAACAGCTGGCTTTCCTGAAGGGCATATAGCCTGCACTGAGGGAAAACACGTTGATTGGGGTTACTTGAAGAATAAGGTCGACTGTGGAGCAGACTTTGTCCTTACACAGTTGTTTTTTGACAATGATGATTTTCTCCAATTTCGTGATTATATTGTCAAAAAACTAGGGGTAACGGTTCCCATTTGTCCCGGCGTGCTTCCTATTCTGTCCACCAAACAAATCTCCAAGTTTACCCAATTGTGTGGAGCCCGCATTCCTAGGGCACTAGCTGCACGGTTGAAATCATTGGGGGATGACGACGAAGCGACAACTGCATTCGGTATCGAGTATGCGACCAAGCAGTGCGAAGAACTCATCCGAGAAGGTGTAGTTGGGCTCCATATGTATTCTCTAAATAAGGCTCACTCGACCTGTGCAATCATAAAAAATTTAGGATTGTCTTAATAGCTCTACTAGATGTCGCTCTTCAAAGTTGAGTTGACCTGTTCGTTTGCAACATAGTACCTTTAGGATTGTTTTGCCAAAGTGTTTCGTGTTTGATTGATGCCAAAATACCTCGCAACCTCTAAGCGTAAGATCTCCAAGTATGGACGGGTTGTACATGACTAACACCAAAGAGACGCTGCAGAGGACCCCCCTTTACGCTACCCATGTTGAGTTGGGAGCTCGTATGGTTTCTTTTGGTGGTTGGGAAATGCCTGTTGAATACACCGGTATTAGTGAAGAACATATCGCTGTACGAACAGCTGCAGGCTTATTTGACGTGAGTCATATGGGTGAAATTGAAATTGCTGGCGATCATGCATTGGCTGCCGTTCAACGAATTAGTTGTAACAATGCGGATAAATTACAGATTGGGCAGGCTCAGTATTCGGGACTGCTAACATCCGAAGGTGCCTTTGTTGATGATCTTCTTGTATATCGTTTAGCTTCCGATCATTTCATGCTGGTTGTTAATGCTGCCAATATTCAAAAAGATTATCAATGGATCAAGGAACAGATTCGATCGATTGGCGATGCAGTGGCTGTTAATGCGAGTAGTCGGTACGCATTGTTGGCCGTACAAGGACCCGCTGCACTTGATGTTGTACAAACGTTGACAAGTATCGATCTTGCTAACATTTCGTATTATTGGTTTGAGACCGGTGAATTAGCTAATGAGAGAGTTACGATTTCACGGACTGGATATACCGGCGAGGACGGGGTAGAGATTTTTGTTTCACCCCAGTCGGCGGGAAAAATTTGGACGGCTTTACTAGAGTCCGGCCAGAAAGTTGGGCTTAAGCCAGCTGGGCTTGGTGCCCGTAATACGTTGCGACTTGAATCGGCGATGCGGCTTTACGGGCAAGATATTACCGATCAAACTAGTGTACTTGAAGCGGGACTTGGATGGATTGTGGGTTGGGATAAAGAAGGTTTTATTGGAGACGATGTGCTCCGTCTCCAGAAAGCTGACGGAGTGTCCCGCAGACTTGTGGGTTTTGAGATGGTCGATCGTGGCATTGCTCGACATGGTTACGAAGTCTACGCGGAAGGTGTGGAAATCGGGATTGTTACTAGTGGCACCCATGCTCCTTCTTTGAAAAAAGCAATCGGGATGGCCTATGTTCAAAAAGCTTATACTGCGATTGATACAGAGTTTCAAATTAATATCCGAGAGAGACGTGTGACCGCTCGTGTTGTGCGAATGCCATTTTATAAACGTCGAGAGGCTGACTAGTTATGTATCCGAATGATCGGAAGTACAGTAAGGACCATGAATGGGTTCAAATGATCGACTCTGAGGCGAGAATCGGGATTACGCACTATGCGCAAGAACAATTGGGTGATGTCGTCTATGTTGAATTACCTGAGGTTGGACGTATGATTAAACAGGGTGAGATATTCGGTACGATAGAATCTGTGAAAGCAGTATCTGAACTGTATTCTCCGATGTCAGGTGAAGTNACTGNGGTTAATAGNGAANTAGTCGANCATCCAGANTTGGTAAACGGGAAACCNCACGAANCTTGGATGATNGNCNTGAAACCTAGTAANCTTGANNAGTCGAGCGAGCTCATGGATGCAACAGCGTACAGTGAACACTTGAAGTAAGCNGAACTCTGCATCAGAAATTNCNGNTTAGTTTGCATTTATGGCACGTTTTCCCATNACAGACCGATTTCGNGATCGTCATATAGGGCCNAGTGCCGCTGAGCACGAACANATGCTGAAGGTGGTCGGGGCCCAGTCNCTTGACNANNTGATCGANGAAGTNNTTCCTGCAGANATTCGTCTCCAGAGCNAATTAGAACTCGCCGAGTCNGANGGNGAATATGGATGCTTGTCTGATTTAAAGTCTTTAGCCTCACAAAATCGGAACGCGCGTTCTTATATTGGCATGGGNTACTATGNCTGTATTACCCCCAGNGTCATTATCCGGAACGTATTNGAGAGNCCAGGCTGGTATACNCCGTATACCCCCTATCAAGCTGAAATTGCTCAAGGTCGCCTAGAAACGNTGTTTACCTTTCAGACTCTAGTAACAGATTTGACTGGAATGGAAGTNGCAACAGCNTCTCTTTTAGATGAACCAACNGCNGCTGCTGAAGCGATGGCGATGTTGCACCGAGTGCAACAGGGNCATAGGAATCGATTTATNATTTCCGAGACTTGTTTTCCTCAGACGATCGCNGTTGTGCGNGGTCGGGCGGAACCGCTTGGCATTACNGTGGATGTTNCTGATGTTGNNCANGTNGAATTCGATGACGATGTGTTCGGTTTACTAGTGCAGTATCCAAACGATACTGGCGGGGTAGAAGATNTAGCGCCTCTGATTGCACGANCCCANGCNTCAGGTGTCTTGGTTGGNGTATGTTCNGATTTATTGGCACTGACGTTNTTGANTCCGCCTGGCGAAATGGANGCCGATGTTGTTGTTGGCAACGCGCAACGGTTTGGAGTCCCATTAGGNTATGGTGGTCCGCACGCGGCATTTTTTNCAACACGCCANNNTTACGTTCGACAGACNCCAGGTCGAATTATAGGNACTTCAGTCGATGTAAATGGTGCAGCAGTATTTCGNATGGCGNTGCAGACTCGNGANCAGCATATTCGNCGTGAGAAGGCGACCTCAAGCATTTGTACGGCACAAGCGCTNCTTGCTAACGTGTCAGCACTCTACGCTGTTTATCATGGACCAGNCGGACTGACGGGCATTGCTCAGCGCGTNCATGGACTGGCAGTGGTTTTAGCTGAANAGTTGACTAGGNTCGGGATTACCCAAACGAATCAACATTTTTTTGACACTCTNCACCTTGTATTGCCAGAGGATCTGNNGGCGGCTCATGTTCGAGAAATAGCAAGCACNGNNGGACTCAACTTCCGCTACTTCGAATCTGACGCAATAGGTATCGCGCTCGATGAGACGACCACTCAGGCTGATGTACAAGCGATCGTGGATGTTTTTCTGCAAGCACTAGGTTCTCAAGATTCAAACATTAATTGGAAAGACGCGGAAAAAATATCCGACACGTTTCCTGAAACGCTTGAACGTCAGACGGAGTTTCTTGACTATCCTGTCTTCCTGGAGCATCACTCTGAAACTGAAATGATGCGTTATATTCGACGCTTGGAAGAACGTGATATCGGTCTAGATCTGTCCATGATTCCGCTGGGATCTTGTACGATGAAATTGAATGCGGCCTCGACAATGATTCCAATGGCTTGGCCAGAATTTTCTAACCTGCATCCCTTTGCACCGCGTGAAGACACACGTGGTTATGAAGAAATGTTTGGTGAGTTGGAGAATGCGCTGGCCGTAATTACTGGACTGCCAGGGGTTTCCCTGCAACCGAATTCTGGTGCTCAAGGGGAGTTTGCCGGTCTATCGGTCATTCGAGCTTATCACCGAGATCGTGGAGACCAGAATCGCAATGTTGTAATAATTCCCTCGTCAGCCCACGGAACGAATCCTGCCTCGGCACGCATGGCTGGCATGCAAGTGGTTATCGTGCGTTGCGATGAACAGGGGAATGTAGACATTGAAGATCTGAAATCGAAGGCCGAAGCCAATGCCAACGCTTTGGCTGCGCTCATGTTGACGTATCCATCAACCCATGGAGTGTTTGAGGAATCAGTCCGTGATATTTGCGACATTGTTCACCAACAGGGCGGGCAGGTTTATATGGATGGAGCGAATATGAATGCGCAGGTGGGTTTGACGAGTCCTGCCATGATTGGCGCCGACGTGTGCCATCTTAATCTTCACAAGACTTTTGCGATTCCTCACGGGGGCGGTGGGCCAGGAATGGGTCCTATCGCGGTTGCATCCCACCTCACTCCGTACCTACCAGGGCATCCGGTTGTGTCGACTGGCGGCGAGCGAGCGATAGCAGCAGTGGCCGGTGCCCCATGGGGGAGTGCTGGAGTGTTGATGATTTCTTACGCTTTTATTCGAATGCTTGGCGGAGAAGGGCTTTCTGAGATGGCTCGTTATGCAATTCTGAACGCTAACTATGTAAAAGCCAGGCTTGAATCGCACTACGACATTCTTTACACGAGTGTTAACGGGCGCGTAGCTCATGAAATGATTTTAGATCTTCGCCCATTTAAGGAGAGTGCAGGGATTGATGAACAGGATTTAGCGAAAAGATTGATTGATTACGGTTTTCATGCGCCTACGATATCGTTTCCGGTAGCTGGAACGATGATGGTGGAACCAACCGAAAGTGAACCGTTGGCTGAATTGGATCGATTTTGTGACGCAATGATTGCCATTCGTAATGAGATTAGACAAATTACTGATGGTGAGGCTGATCGTACTGACAATGTATTAAAGAACGCCCCACATACGGCCGAAGCGGCTACGGTTGAGGAATGGAAACATCCCTATACGCGAGAGCAGGCAGTGTATCCATTACCGTTTGTAAGGGCGAACAAGTTCTGGCCTGTCGTTGGGCGAATTGATAATGCTTATGGCGATCGCCACCTAGTGTGTGGCTGGAGTGGAACTTCCACCTAGCATGTCTTAAGGCTTCACCGCTATCCTTGCGTGGCCGTCATTGCGTAAGCTTTAGTTTGTAATCCCTCAAGCAACCTTTTTGTAACCGGGCCTGGTGTTCCCTTTCCTATAGTTGTCGACCCAACTTTTATAATCGGAATAATTTCACGTGTTGTACTGGTAAGAAATGCCTCGTCGGCTGTAGTCAGATCAGCATCGCGCAGCACTGACTCCCTGACTGGAATGCCGAGTTCTTCTCCTACTTCAAATATAAAATTTCGGGTAATTCCTTCCAGTAATCCATCACTGACCGCTGGGGTTAAAGCGACAGCATTCTGCACAAGAAAGAAATTGGATTGTGAACACTCGACAAGGTCTCCCTTGTAGTTACGCATAAGACCTTCGTAGGCATTCTGCTTAAGAGCTTCTTGCATCGCAAGAGCATTATTTAATAGGTTGTTCGATTTAATTCTTGGATTGACTGAGGCAGGGTGATTGCGAATGATTAATGTAAGCGCTACCTTCACACCATTGGTGAGTAGATCTTCTTGGATGCCTACATGTGGTTTAACGATGATGACGAGTGATGGCATTAAACACTTGGCAGGATCGTAGCTAAGCTCCCCAACTCCACGTGTCAATAGTAAGCGGATATAGGCTTCATCGAGGTCCTCAACGGCATCCATGGTTTGGCGTATCCGTTCGAAGCATTCACGATTAGAAAGAGGCAGAGCAAGATCGATCATGTCTCCGGATGAATGTAATCTAGTCATGTGCCTTTCAAACAAGAAAGGCTTGTGGTTATAAGTGCGAAGTGTTTCATATACACCAGCCCCATAGAGGAAGCCGTGGTCAAATACAGAAATAGTGGCCTCTTTAGAATCACAAATTACACCGTTAACATTTACAACGATGGACATCTATTCTCCAGAATGTGTTTCTAATAATTCTTCTTCCCGATGACCGGTGAGGATGACGAGTTCCTCGGGCAGAAGTCAGC
>NZSH01000062.1 GCA_002696705.1 Woeseiaceae bacterium
ACCGTTCGTCAATCGGTTGAAAACGCACAAGCGCTCGACGCATTAGCCGAGATGGCCTTAGGCACTTATGCCATCAGCGCTGATAAGGTCGCGCCACTCGAAAAATACATTCTCGAGAAACATTACCAACGAAAACATGGCAACACGTCTTACTATGGACAACGCTAGCTCCGCATAATCTGCGAGCATCCAATCATGAGAGACCTAGACTCCTACGAAGCATGGTTCATCACCGGTAGCCAACACTTGTACGGCAAGGAGGTGCTCCGGAAGGTTGACGAACATGCTCAGCAAATTGCTCGAGAGCTCAACTCATCCAGTGAGATTCCTGTGCGCATCGTCCATAAACCTGTGGTGGCAACATCGGACGCGATTCATGGTGTTTGCCAAGAGGCCAGCCGTGACGACAACTGTGTCGGCATCATTACTTGGATGCATACGTTCTCACCCGCGAAGATGTGGATCAGCGGTCTTCGCGTACTCCAGAAACCGCTCGCGCATTTACATACCCAGTTCAACCGAGATATTCCATGGTCAACAATCGACATGGATTTTATGAATATCAACCAGTCCGCGCATGGAGGGCGTGAATTCGGACATATCTGCACTCGCATGGGCCTTCGTCGCAAAGTGATTGTCGGACATTGGCAGGATGCAACGACCGTAACAGATCTCGCTGCATGGACACGTGCCGCGGTCGCTTGGCACGACGCCCAAGGAGCTCACATTGCACGGTTCGGAGATAATATGCGGGATGTTGCCGTTACCGAAGGTGACAAAGTTGAAGCGCAAATCCAATTCGGGTATGCGGTGAACGGATTTGGGTTGGGTGATTTAGTCGCGGCAGTTAATGGCATCACGGACGAAGCAACCGATCGACTTCTACAGGAATATGATGATTGTTACTCAGTAACGGTTGCACTCAGTCCCAGGGGTGAACGGAGAGAATCGCTTCGAGATGCTGCTCGCATCGAATTGGGGCTCCGCACATTTCTCGAACAGGGAAATTTTAAAGCTTTTACTGATACGTTTGAGAACTTACACGGATTGCGGCAACTCCCTGGTATCGCGGTCCAGCGGTTAATGAACGATGGTTATGGATTCGCCGCTGAAGGTGATTGGAAAACTGCAGCCCTCGTACGGGCCATGAAAGTGATGGCAGAAGGTTTGAAGGGTGGCACTTCTTTTATGGAGGATTATACCTATCATCTGGACCCAACCAATCCGATGGTGCTGGGGGCACATATGCTTGAAATTTGTCCCTCGATCGCTGCCAACACTCCGTCGGTCGAGATTCACCCGCTGTCGATCGGAGAACGTGAGGACCCGGTACGACTTATCTTCGAAGCAGCTCCCGGAGAGGCTGTTAATGTCGCCATCCAGGATTTGGGCGATGAATTTAGGATGCTCGTCAATGAGGTGGATGTCGTCTCACCACCTGAAATGCTTCCAAAACTGCCGGTGGCTCGCGCTTTGTGGAAGCCACGACCAGATCTGAAAACTGCAACCACAGCTTGGATTCTTGCCGGTGGTCCTCACCATACAAGTTTCAGCCAGGCTTTGCATTCCGAACACCTAGAAAATTTTGCTGAAATAGCAGGCCTTCAACTCTTGGTGATCGACAATGACACGTCGGTGCGAGCTTTTAAGAGTGCCCTAAATAGGCGTTAAGGATTTCTATGCACTGGTTGGATTGGGTAATCGTCACTTGCTACTTCGCTGGCCTGTTTATCTTGGTGTGGTGGTTAATTCGCAAGAACCAAGATACCGCAGACGACTACTTCCTCGCCGGACGTAACTTGAGTTGGTGGATCGTTGGGGCGTCAATTTTCGCTTCGAACATCGGTTCCGAACATCTGGTTGGACTGGCTGGTTCTGGCGCCACCGACGGAGTCGCCATGGCGCATTACGAACTACATGCCTGGTGTCTGCTCGTGCTGGGTTGGGTTCTTGCACCGTTCTACATGCGCTCACGCATCTTCACGATGCCAGAGTTTCTCGAAAAACGTTTTAGTCCAATCAATCGCTGGGTCCTATCGCTAATCTCCCTGGTGGCGTACGTGCTCACAAAAATCGCCGTGGGTATTTTTGCCGGTGGCATCGTCTTCTCAGTTCTTTTACCAGAAATGCGGCTCGGTCCCCTCGACAGCTTTTGGATCGGTTCGATTCTGGTGATAGCACTCACTGGTCTTTATACCGTACTCGGCGGCCTGCGCGCGGTCGCCTACACGGAAGCTGTCCAATCAGTCGTGCTTATCGTTGGGTCTATCCTAGTCACTGTATTCGGACTCAATGCCCTCGGCGGCTGGAATGTTCTTCGAGAGATCGCTGGCTCGGAAATGTTCAACCTCTGGAAACCACTAGTTCCTGAAGGGGTCATCGGCACCTGGATGCCGGTCAAGGACGTCGACGTCACGGGTCGTGTCGTTCGTCAAGCTTGGTATTTCAATGACAACTACCCTTGGTTGAGCATGCTGTTTTGTGCCCCGGTAGCAGGATTATGGTACTGGTGTACCGATCAATACATCGTCCAACGAACGCTTGGGGCACCAAATGAACAAGAAGCCCGAAGAGGAGCAATCTTTGCCGCATGCCTCAAACTCCTTCCAGTTTTCATCTTCATTATTCCTGGCATGATCGCCTTCGCTCTCGCTACTAGCGGACGCTTACCAGAAATGCAGCAGGTTTTACTGGACGGGAACGGCGAGATTATTCGCGAAGAAGCCCAGAAGGCCTTTCCGTTATTGGTGGCAACAGTCCTGCCAGCTGGAGTCCGCGGCATCGTGGTAGCGGGACTCCTTGCAGCATTGATGAGTTCACTGGCTGGAGTCTTCAACGCATCTGCGACCCTCTTCACGATGGATTTCTATCGCAAATTACACCCAAGTGTGTCCGACCATCAATTGGTTTGGATTGGGCGACTCGCAACGATCGTAATGGTTATTGTTGGATTGCTGTGGATTCCAGTTATACAGGGGGGGCGGGGGTTGTATGACTACCTACAGGGTGTGCAAGCCTATCTAGCACCACCGATTTTCGTTGTCTTCTTTCTGGGAGTCTTCTTCAAACGCCTAAACGGCTCTGGTTGTCTAGCCTCACTCGTCATCGGGTTCTTGCTCGGACTATTCCGTCTAGCAGTAGACACACCCGTCAAACTTGGATTGCCAGGTTTTGAAAACGGTTACGTTCAAGGTTCCTTCCTTTGGATTATTAACAACATGTTCTTCCAGTACTACAGCATCCTGATCCTGATCGTGTGTGTGGCGGCAATGGTCATCACGAGCTATCTGACAGATGAACCGGATTACGCAGCCATCAGCGGTTTAACCTACGGGACGCTTACCGACGAACATCGTCGTAAATCACGTAGCAGTTGGAACACCAGCGATGTTGTGGCGTCAGGAGCTGTGTTATTAGCGATAGTCATAGCGTATTTATACTTCACAGGATAGGAAGGCTACGCAGTCATTATGAGTCCTCGACACCTGACCTCGATTACTTTTCCACTACTGCTGGTCATCACCCTCTTAACCAGCTGTCGTTCTGAATCGCCCAACGAAGCGAACCCTCAGCTACCATCCCAGGGTACGTGGCGCATCCAACCCATAGACTATATGGCCGTGACGCTCGACGACGAGTTCTGGCAGCCCAAGTTGGAGACAAACCGACAGGTCACGATCCCGCACATCATGCAACAGAATATCGAAACGGGCCGCATCGCAAATTTCAGACGAGCTGCAGGTCTCGAAGAAGGTCGCTTTGAAGGTTACCGTTTCAATGACACCGACGTATATAAGACGATTGAAGCAGCGTCATACGCATTGGGACAACAGTCAGACCCTGAACTGGCTGCGCAGATTGATGAACTAATCGCGCTTATCGCAGCCGCGCAGGAAGACGATGGTTACCTCTTTCCCGCCCGTACAGCAGATCCAGACCATCCTGCAGACGGCGTCGGCGAGAAACGTTGGATTCATGTCCACGGTAATAGTCACGAACTCTACGGTGCAGGCCACCTAATTGAGGCCGCGGTAGCGCATCACCGCGCTACTGGCAAGCGGACACTAATTGACGTAGCCATTCGTTTTGCTGATCTGATTGACAAGGAGTTCGGCCCCGAAGCCATTCGCGACGTTCCTGGTCACGAAGAAATTGAGCTTGCATTGGTAAAATTATTTGACGTCACTGGCGAGCAACGCTACCTAGAACTGGCTGCATTCTTTCTGGAAGAGCGTGGGCAACCTCATGACGGCGAAGATTATCCAACCGACCATGAACTGGCAAGGTACGATCACCCGATGTACCGTCAAGATCATGCACCGGTACGAGACCAGCGCGAAGCCGTAGGCCACTCAGTTCGCGCAATGTACCTCTATACCGGCATGAGTGACGTGGCCGGTCGCACCAATATGCCCGGCTATACCGAAGCCCTGGAAGCGCTCTGGACAGACGTGGTCTCCTCAAAGATGTACTTAACTGGTGGAATTGGAGCGCAGGGGTCTTTGGAATCATTTGGTGAAGCCTACGAGTTGCCGAACGAAACCGCGTATGCGGAAACCTGTGCGGCAATTGGTCAGGAGATGTGGAACCACCGACTGTTCCTGGCATCAGGCGATGGGCGTTACCTCGACGTCATGGAACGTATTCTCTACAATGGCGTACTGTCTGGTGTGGCTGTCGATGGCGACACATTTTTTTACACCAATCCCTTGCAATCCAGCGGTAATTATCAGCGACAGGCCTACTACGAAGTGGCGTGCTGTCCGGCAAATCTCGCACGTCTGCTGGGGCAACTGCCGGGCTTCATTTACGGGAAGCAGGACGACGCCGTGTTCGTGAATCTGTTCATCGGCAGCAAGCTCGAAATCGAGCAGGCGGGCAGTATCTTGCGGCTGACACAGGAAACTCGCTATCCGTGGGAGGGCGCGGTACGGGTGCTGGTCGAACCCGCTGCACCCATAAGATTCAAGCTACACATTCGCATTCCTGGGTGGGCTCGAAACTTGCCGGTGCCGAGTGACTTGTACCGGTATGTAGAGGCTTCGACTCAACCAGTTATCCTCAAGGTCAACGGTGAACCAGTCCAGATTGAACTCAAAGCCGGCTTTGCAGTGCTTGACCGCATATGGAACGCTGGAGACATCATTGATCTTGAGTTGCCCATGTTTCCACGCGGCGTGGAAACACACCCTGATGTCGCAGAAAACATCGGCAAGGTAGCAATCCAGCGAGGCCCGCTCGTTTACGCTATTGAAGCAGTGGACCATGGCGGCCAAGTGCTCGATCTCCTGTTACCTGAAGACACCCACTTTACAACTGAGTTCCAACCAGAAATGCTCGGAGGAATTGTTGTCGTTCGTGGAACTGTTTTACGCGAGGGTGCCGCAGTTCCGCTGCTCGCCGTACCGTACTTTTCGTGGGCCAATCGAGGCAACGGCGAAATGGCCGTTTGGTTACCAACATCCAACTAAATCTAAGGACTTGTAACGGAGAAGGCATGCAACACAAATCGAACGCACTATTGATATTTAAGAAGTGGGTGGCAGTCGCCTTGACCGTGATGTGCGTCGGTGTAATTACATTTGCATGTACTGATATCACTAAGGTTCAGGAAGTAGAATCGTCGGAACGTCCGAACATTGTGATCATCATGGCAGACGACATGGGGTTCTCTGACATTGGACCCTATGGCAGCGAGATCAACACACCGAATCTTGATCGACTGGCCGCTGGCGGTATTCGTTTCACTGAGTTCTACAATATGGCGCGCTGTGTTCCCACGCGTGCATCACTACTGACTGGACTCTATCCACATCAGGCCGGCCTCGGTGATATGACGTACGATGCAGGAATTCCTGCATACCAAGGTGACATTAATGACCAGTCCGTCACTATAGCTCAGGTCCTGCAAGACTCCGGCTACGCCACCTATATGTCTGGCAAGTGGCATGTAACCGCGCAAACCGGCTACTGGGCGACTGGGGAACGCGCACAGCGACCGTACCGCGAAGGATGGCACCCGGAACAAACTTCTCAACACAACTGGCCACGGCAGCGTGGCTTCGATCGCTTCTTCGGAACTATTGAAGGTGCAGGTAATTATTTTGCCCCTATAACACTCACTGAAAACAATACCCCAATCGATATGGCGCCAGAGGATTTTTATTACACTGACGCGATCGGAAATCACGCTGTCCAGTACGTGAAAGAACATCACAACGTAACTCCAGAACAACCCTTCTTTCTTTACGTTGCCTATACTGCACCGCACTGGCCGCTACACGCGTTGGAAGAAGATATTGAGAAATATCGCGGGATGTACGACGAAGGCTGGGAACCGGTACGGGTGGCACGGTATCAACGCTTACGGGAAATGGGACTTATCGATAACACGTGGCAACTCAGCCCACCAGACGAAACCGTCCCCGCCTGGGAGAACCTCACCGAACAAGAACGAATCTGGTACCGGCGAGCAATGGAAGTCTATGCGGCGCAGATCGATCGGATGGACCAGAATATTGGTCACCTGCTGGATGCACTAGACGAAACCGGCCAACTGGAAAACACCCTACTCCTCTTCTTAAGCGATAACGGAGGTTGTGATGAGGTCTTAACCGACGAGTGGCGCGGCATTTGGATGGCCCGCGAAACGCGTCAGGGCAATCCAGTGGTTGTTGGCAACGAGAACACTGGGGTACTGCCAGGCCCAGAAGCAACCTACATGAGTTATGGCCCAGGATGGGCAAACGTGAGCAATACACCGTTGAGACAATACAAATGGTGGACACATCAGGGTGGTATCGTTGCACCTTTTATTGTTCACTGGCCTAGCAGAATCCCCGACGGAGATCTTGTTCTGAGCGAGGTTGGCAGTGTGCTCGATCTAATGGCTACAGCTGTCGAGGCCGCGAGTGCTACGTATCCGACGGAGTGGAATGGTGTACCGATTCACCCAATGGAAGGCCGGAGCTTACTTCCCGCGTTTCATGGAAAACCTCTTCAGCCAGAGTCACTGTTTTGGGAACATGAAGGAAATCGAGCAGTACGATCGGACCGCTGGAAACTGGTCGCCACCCGCGGCGGCGATTGGGAGCTCTATGATCTCAAAACTGACCACAGTGAGCTCAATAATCTCGCTGAACAACACTTAACAGAAAAAGGCGACCTTATTGCTTTGTATAACACTTGGGCGAATCGTGTTGGGGTTTCAGAAGACCCTATTTATTAACTAAATCTGAGAGGTCACTACCTGTTCATTACCAGTCCCAAAAGAGCGAGTTGGACGTTGTCAGCCACCAAGATAGGCTTTTTTGACATGTTCGTTCTGGAATAAATCCTTACTAGATCCTTCTAACACGACGCGCCCTGTTTCCAAGACGTAGCCGCGATCTGCAAGTCGAAGTGCCATTTCCGCATTTTGCTCATTGAGCAAAATAGTGGTCCCCCTTAAATGCAGTGCTCGAATAATTTCGGCAATCTGTTCTACAAGTATGGGGGCAAGTCCAAGTGACGGCTCATCAAGCATGAGCAGCCGTGGCCGCGCAAGTAACGCGCGACCAATAGCAAGCATCTGTTGTTCGCCACCAGATAAATTACCGGCCCGTTGATGAAAACGCTCTTTTAATATCGGAAAGAGATCGAAGACACGTGTCTTATCTGCCGTAATCTGGTCTTTATCGGATCGGCTATACGCTCCCATGTCGAGATTGTCACCGATGGTCATGTCGGGAAAGACTCGGCGGCCTTCAGGGCAGTGAACAAGACCTCGTCGCACAATTTCTGCGACTGACCTGCCCTCGATTCTCTGACCCAAGAACGTGATCTCTCCATGCCGAGGTTCTACCAAACCAGACAGCGTTTTAAGCACGGTCGATTTACCGGCACCATTGGCACCAATTAATGTGACCAGTTCCCCTTCATTCACATGCAATGTCACATCTTTGAGAGCATGGACATTGCCGTAATAAACATCAACTTTCGATATTTGGAGCATGCTCGCTGCGCTTTCCCAGATAGGCTTCAATGACCCGATTGTCCGTGCGAATCTCGTCGGGGGATCCTTCAGCAATTTTTTTACCGTCATCTAACACAACAACCCGGTCGGAAATACCCATGACTAATTTCATGTCATGTTCGACCAGCACGACAGTGATACCTTCATCACGTATCCAACCAATTAGCCGTATCAGATCGTTGACTTCAGCTGGATTTAAACCTGCTGCTGGCTCGTCCAATAGCAACAACTGAGGCTGAGACGCAAGTGCAATGCCCAGTTCCAGTAAACGCTGACTCCCGTAAGGCAGTTTGCCTGCTAGAAGGGCTCCGTGCGATTTCAAACCAATAAATTCTAGAATGCAATCGGCCACTACTTCGGCTTCTCGCTGAATTTGTCTTGATAAATCGCGACGGAACAGGCTGGTGTAGAGTGTGGCTTGTTCCGATCCCGTGTGCGCCAGAATCAGATTGTCACGCACTGACACCTTCAGAAAAAGACTAGTTTGTTGAAAGGTGCGCACGATCCCTTGACGCGCCAGTTCATCCGGCTGGAGCTTATTAAGAATCTTGTCTTGATACCAGATCTTGCCAGACGTAACAGGTCCAAAACCGGTGATTGCATTTAGCATCGTTGTCTTGCCCGCCCCATTTGGCCCGATAATGGCAAGGATTTCACCAGCCTTCACCTCCAGATCAACACGCTCCACAGCATGAACGCCACCAAAATAGACGCACAGATCTTTGGAGACTAATAAAGATTTTGAACGATCACGAAGTCTCACACTAGAACCGACATGATTGGAACGAGACAGATGAGAACCATCTGTGACAAAAGTACTCGAAAGGGCTTTGCGTAATTCATCATTCAGAGTCAGTTTCCTCTCCGGCAGGAACTGTAACTCTGAGTCTGGGGTCGAGATAGCGTCTGTTTGCGGTCTTCGCTGCAGGCGATCCCCGATTAAACGCCACGCCAGCCGATTCAACGTCGGGAAGATGCCGTCTGGCATAAATAACATGATGATCATGAGTAGCAAACCGAAAATTGCCATGCGCCACTCTTGGGCGGTGCGCAAGAGTTCAGGTAGGACAGTAAAAAGAATCGCGCCAAGCACTGGTCCTGCCAAGGTTGCACGTCCACCAGCAATGACCATCACTACAATCGTGATGGTTAAATCAAATACTAAGATTTCTGGGCCAAGAAATTGGAAGAAGTGCGCATAGAAGCTTCCCGCTAAACCCATAATGAACGAGCTAAGCAAAGCCGCGAGCATCATGTACCGATAGCTGGAAATACCAACAGACTGGGCTAACATTTCGTTCTCTCGAAGAGCGAGCATGCCTCGCCCGATCGTACTGTGCTCTAAGCAGTACAGGCCGAAGAGAACCAGCGCAACGAGCAGTAAAATGAAATAGTAGTAAGGGAGGTATCCCGTGAACCAAGGAGCCGGCGGAGGGATTGCAGCGATACCCATTGGGCCATTTGTTACTTCGATCCAGTTGAGAGCTACGAGCCGGAAACATTCAGCGAACCCAAGAGTGACCAAAACGAAATAAGCGGTTCGCAGTCTCAATGTCAACCGACCGATAATCCACCCGGCAACCGTCGCCGCTATACCAGCAGCAAAAAATGCAGCTAGGAACGAAACTTCGTATCGCGTGGTAAGAATCGCTGAAACGTAGGCTCCCAGACCATAGAAGGCGACAGGACCAAGCGATAACAGGCCAACTTTCATCAAAAGATTGTGAGCGGAGGCAAGCAAGATGAACACGCCTGCCTGGATTGCTAGTCGAACAACGAACTGATCGTCAACAACCTGCGGCGCTATCAATGCTGCTGCAAGCACGACCAGCATTGAATACTGAATTGGTCTTATTGCCTGTTCCTTTGGTCGTGTCATCCGACTCGTCCCTCTTTTCCAAGGAGACCAGTGGGTCTGACAAGAAGCACGACAATGATAAGGATGAATGCAATGGCATCACGATATCCCGACGAGATATACGCTGCTCCTAGACTCTCAGCTACCCCCAAGAGTAAGCCAGCCAAAATGGCGCCGGGAAAACTTCCCAAGCCACCAACAATAACCACTGCAAACGATTTGGCAGTGACAATGGCCCCCATCGTTGGAAACACTTGAAAGATTGGTGCAAGTAGACCGCCGGCAAGTGCTGCGATGCCCGCACCCCAGCTAAATGTAAACGTGTTAATAAAATCGATGTTGACGCCCATCAAGGCCGCAGCCTCTCGATCTTGGAATGTCGCCCGAATCGCCTTACCTGCTTTGGTCCGTTGCAAAAAAAGATGCGAAGCAACGATGATCAAAAGCGCCGACACCAGCACAAAGACCCTGATAGGCGTAAGACTGATAGGCCCAACCTGAATGCCAAGAAGAGGAAACGGCAGGCCTATATCCTTAGGAGTAGGATCCCAGATAATCTGTGCCATGTTCGCCAAGAAAATAGAAAGGCCGATCGTAGCGAGCATGGACACATCAATGGGCTCGTTCCGGATTGGCTTCAGTAATAAACGTTCAATAATGGCGGCCAAAAGTGCAACGAGTAAGGCCGAAATGATCAGAGCCATCGGGTACGGTACGCCAGTAAGGGTAAAAATTGTGTACACCGCAAACGCGGCTAACATGTAAAACTGACCGTGTGCGAAATTCACGACATTCATCACGCCAAAGATCAGCGTGAGACCAATGCCCATGAGGGCATAAATGCCGCCGATTAACAGGCCGTTGAGAAGATGTTGTAGGAAGCCGACCATGATAGGTAGCAGGAATATCTTAAGGGGCGCCTCAAATCCTGCACAGTGACAACATCTTGATGTTAACTGGTTCTGGTAGAGGTTGCGCTTACACTACCACCCTGGGTCCGGACCTTACTATTTCCTCATGATGGTGCTCTGCCTCAAGCACAAGGCATCACACCCTACGAAGATACAACTGTAGTTACAATGTCGGCGCCCTGGTTGCAACCGCTGTCAGCGTACCATCGTCAACACGGACTAGGTATACATTTGGACGACTCTGGTGTCCTTCAGCCTCATCAAACTTAATGTGACCACTCAAACCAGCAAATTCAACCCTAGTCAGTGCTTGGTTTAAGCCTGCTTGATCGAGGCTACAGTCATTTAACTCGATTGCCTTCGCAATGACCTGCACACCGTCAAAACCGCGGTAGGATTCGCCCAAGCCTACTTGAGGGTACCCAGCGTCATGGTATGCGTTGTAGTACCACTCCGACAGTACCGGATCGCCAGCTAAATGGTGCTCCGCTGGCACATAGAACATTAAGTGATAGGTGCCATTAACAATCTCTGAACTCGACAGGTGCATAATAGCCACTGGATAGTTACTCCCTCCAGTAGTCAGAACAAGCTGGCTCATTCCCAGTTCGGCATATTGCTTTAGGATGGTAGCAATCTGCGCTGCACCGGTAGTCATCACTATCGCATCCACCTCTGAACTATTAATCTCTGTTAGCTGTGGCAACACGTCAGTGACGCTCTGGTCAATATAGTTCTCGAACACAATCTGACCACCCTGCGATTCGATAACCTCACGGAAAGTGTCACCTGCACTGCGCCCCCAATCGTTGTTAACACTCAGAATGGCCACTTTCTTCATGGTTAGTTCATTGGCCAAGTATGGTTTGACGGCCTCCGCTTCCATCTCACTCGTCGGGCTAATGCGGTGCACCCACTCGAATCCAGGCGTGTCCGCAGATGTAATCTTCACCGAACTAGAAGTTTCCACAACCAGCGGGACTCCATGACGTGCCATAACCGGCATCACCGCTAGTGTCGCAGAACTACCCCAAGCGCCCATAATGACCGGTACTTCCTCACGCGTTATCAAATTCTCAGCTGCATTCGCAGATTCCTGCGGATCATTTCTACCGTCCAAAATAATTGGCTCGAGCGGCCGTTCACAAACACCGCCTTCCGCATTAATTTTTTCGACGCCAATGCGCAGACCACTGACAACATAAGATCCAGCATCCGCAACAGGCCCAGTGAGGGGTGCGATAACACCAAATCGGATTGGTTCCACAGCGCTAGAATCGAGTTCGTCAACTGCAGAGTTGGGGGTACAGGCTGTCATTAAAATTACAGCTACGAACAACGCTACAGTCAAAACCACTATTCGTTTCATATTTTACAAAACTCATTTGCGAGCAACCGAGACCAGACTCTTCCGATTGTCTCGGCTACGGACTTGGATAGGGAACATCCTCCAAGGTTCTCGGTTCCTCTTCCACAACATCAAGTTTGCCTAATAATTGAAGGATGCGTTCAGGAGAAGCAGGTGTACGAGTAACCCGTTGACCAATCGCGTTGGCAATCGCATTAAAAATAGCAGGAGGCGTAGGAATCGTTGCTGGTTCCGCCACACCTTTGGCACCATGCGGACCAGTTGGATCATACACCTCTACAATTAATGGATCGATCTTTGGAACATCAGCTGCCGTTGGTATCAAGTAAGTACTCAAACGAGAATTCACAAACTTCCCTTGCTTGACCACCATATCTTCCATCAACGCAAACCCGAGTCCCTGCACTGCACCGCCCTCAATCTGGCCTTCCACGCCTTTAGGGTTAATCGCTTTGCCAGCATCAGTCGCGGAAGCTAATCGGAGAACGATGACTTTACCGGTCTCAGTATCTACTTCGACTTCGGCAAGCTGACTGGCCCACGCATAGGTAGCATACGCATCCCCCTGAGATGTCGCCGTGTCTACATCAGGAGTCGTAATCTTGTGCCAACCGTACCCTTGAAACCGTTTACCACGGGCGTGTGTTTCCGCAGCCAGTTTCGCAAACGGTAGTCCTTTGGACGGCGCTTCACGATCGTAGACACGCCCGTTGCCAAAGGTTAGTCGATCCGGAGAACATGCGAGCAACTCCGCTGCAATNTCTCCAAGTTGACTCTTGAGGTCTTGGCAGGCTTTAACCACAGCGTTTCCTTGCACATAAGTGGCCCGACTNGCGGANACCGGGCCAGAGTCTGGAGTTTTCTCCGTGTCCGCAGAAACTATCGTGACATCTTNAAAGCGAACTCCTAACTCATCTGCAACAAATTGACAGAGAATGGTNCGCAAGCCTTGGCCTAGTTCGCTTGCNCCGTTCCTGAGCGTTACACTGCCATCGAACGCAACGTCAACTGCTGCGCTGGCAAAGTCTGGCCGTGCAAAACCATAGCCGAGACCATAGAGCATCGAACCCACNCCAATCCCTCGAATCTTCATGATGTCATTGCCTGTGAAGTGCGATNAAAGCGTANTTCTTTTTCAANCATGTANTCCTGCAGTCTTTCTAGAGTTGCAGGCAAACCTGCCGCTTCAGTCATGNTCTGTCCAGTGCTAAACGANAGNCCCTCTCGCAGGCAATTNTGCAAGCGGAATTCTAGAGGATCCATTCCGACTTGTTCTGCTAACCGATCAATTAGATTTTCGTGNACCACAGCGCACTGAAGAACACCGAAGCCACGAAAGGGTCCACTAATGGGATTGTTTGTATAAGCGGAAAAACTATCAGCCTTGTAGTTCGGCCAATGATAAGGACCNCCCAAGTGNAGAGCCATTTTCTTTATGACAAAAATTCCCAAAGAGGCGTACGGTCCCGNGTCTCCATAGGCAACTCCCTCAAACGCCGTGAGTTTACCGGCTCGNGTCGCNCCCGCCCGGGCTCTTACAATNGTGGGGTGGCGGTGNGTTTGGGTGAGCATGGATTCATGACGCGTATAAGCCAAGCGAACCGGGCGCTTNGTAGCCCACGCCAACANCGCAACAAATATTTCTACTGTCACGTCGTCCTTACGACCAAATCCGCCGCCCATGGTGCTNGCAATGTGCCGAATACGATTGGCCGGTAATCCCATTACACGNACTACTTGNCGTCGATCTCGATANATGTATTGTGATGAGGAGAAAACGACTAACGTTTCATTTTCATCGACCCAAGCCATGCCCGACTCAGGTTCAATTGGCGCATGGTCTTGTCCGTGGGTGTGAAACAAGTCTTCTACGATGACATCNGNATCCGAGAAACCTTGGGCAAAATCACCTTTACGTACCCGCGTATGGAGAATNAGGTTGCCCTTCGGTTGCACCTGAGGCGCATTNGCTTCAAGGGCAAGAATNGGATCAAAGACGGCAGGTATAGGCTCGTACTCAACCTCAATTTTTGANAGAGCNTCNTCTGCAATNTAAGGATCNTCTGCTGCCACAAGCGCTACAGGTTCNCCCCAAAANCGAACCTTGTTTTCNGCCAACACNTGCTGATCAGGAAGAGCAATTCCATAAACGTTCTCTCCAGGAATNTCCTTCGCGGTCAGGACAGCATGTACGCCNTCCATTTGCTCAGCTGCCCTTGTGTCAATACGCTTGATCANAGCGTGGGCCTCNGTGCTCAATAACACCTTNCCATAAAGCATCCCAGGCNTGTAGAGNTCACCGCCATAAATAGCTTTACCAGTTACTTTGGANACCGCATCTTCACGAACGACTGACTTACCAATGACATCGTGATCTTCATCTACGCTAACGGCTTCAGTCNCTCGTTTGCGTGTGTCGGTATCAACTGTTGGTTTTGCCATGCTGGTTTCTTCGCGAATTCTAAAACTTTATGTTGTTTCCTGAGCGGCACGCTGCACCGCTGCGATAATCTTCTGATACCCAGTGCAACGACATAAGTTACCGGCAATACCCTCAATAATCTCTTCCCGNTTTGGANCCGGGTTGCGTTGGAGTAAATCAACGCCGGCCATAACCATACCTGGCGTACANATGCCGCACTGCACTCCAGCTTCTTCGATCAACGCTTGTTGTACNGGNTGNAAGCTGGTTGGTGTCCCAATGCCCTCAATAGTCACCACCTGCGCGCCAATCGCTTTTTCCATGGGTATGAGACATGCCAGNACGGCAGTGCCATTCAANAACACCGTGCAACTTCCACATTCACCTTCACCACAACCTTCCTTGGTGCCGANTAAATGTAGATCGTCNCGTAAGAAATCAATCAGGCGGCGTCCCGCCGTCACNANCTGAGAAACGGCTTGATTATTCAGCCAAAGNTCCATGANCACTTCTTTCGGNCCAACTTTTGCGATCGTATNAGTCATTGNAAGCTTGTNCTCANTNAGCTTTATTAGTGTTTNCTCGTTCGCAGGCCGTTTCTAAAGCCAGCTTCACCATTGGTTTTGCAACATAGAGCCNGTACGCAGCACTGCCCCGGACATCACTAATCGGCGTAAGNCTCTTTCGCGAGATCTCGGCAGCCCGACTAAACAATTCGTCAGAGGGNGCCTCNCCTCTTAGCATNTTCTCGGCAGCCGTNACGCGCACAATTGTTGGCGCGACTGAGCCCAAGGCAACNCGCGCATCTGANATGCGNCNGTCATTGATAAACANGACCGTCGCAACATCCACAACCGAAATCGCTTGACTGTGCCGTAACCCTAATTTTGTGAANGNGCTTCCGGCATGCTGAGGAAGNATNTTGAANGACACCTTCGTAATGAGTTCATGGGNCTTCACTGCCGTCTTACGCACNCCCAGCATAAAGTCCGACATGGCCACNTGCCGNTCGCCGTCCAAACTGGTCAATGTAACCTCAGCTTCAAGAGCGCTTAAACACGGTAANGTGTCNCCAGCAGGTGAAGCNTTGCCGAGATTGCCACCGACTGTNCCCATGTGNTGAATTTGTTTACCACCGATAAGACGACTAGTTTCTGCCAACAAATAAGCATGCTGATTGACCAGCTCGGACGCNATTAACTCGCTGTAGGTNACGGCAGCACCAATGTGCAGCCGCTGGGATTCCACCCAGATTTTCTTNAGGGCAGGAATACTGCTCACGTCTACCAACGCATCAGCCTCGGTCAGNCGTTCACGCAACTGAACCATGAGATCGGTACCACCAGCAATCAGGCGTACTNGNTTGCCACGTTCNNTGCCAATGGCGCNTGCAAGATGACCCAGCGCTTCCTCTATNGTTTCCGTTCTATGGTAAGACCCGTAGAGCATTAACCTTCGTCCCTTGTCTTATTTACATCTCCTACAATTCAAAAGTCTACGACNANGTCACGGATTACTTTGTTTTCTCTATAAGGCTTAATAATCACGTGNGCGCCNGGNTGAAGTGGAATAGTACACCCCTTGAGCGGTTTTTCCTTGCTCCCGTTGATCTGAAGTCGNACCTGACAGGTGCCACAAATGCCACGCCCACANTGTTGATTGCGAAAAGCNAGNGTCTGATCCTGATGGGTATAAATCTCGCGTAGTAAGGTAAACACACTCATGCGCGTATGGTAAGGAACAACGNATCGTTCCATNCTTNCTTGAGTGTCGACCGATGGATCAAAACGGTAAATATCAGCAATGATAGGATCGCCGAGTTCTACCGGATCNGTNANTNCAGCNCAGAGAATATGTGACATAAAGCTTAGCTAGGNTGTCCNGTAGCCCTCTAGAACACCAGCCTCAAGTAACAGCGGNTCTGCTGNNCTTCTTTCANTACGACGATCTTTGAGACGNACAATCGGCANCTCCGTCACATTGTAGGTAGTTTCGTCGATTNGCCTCACNAGTGTATGTTTTTCCCANTCTGAACGCATTTCAGGAAAGTCCGTACGCCAGTGATGNCCNCGNCTTTCTTCACGAGCCANCGCTGACGCNGCAACNAGTTCAGCNAGTTGNACCATTGCGTGGNCCTCCAAGNCTTCTTCCCATTCATAGTTATAGATTTCGGATCCANNAGTCGCCTGCACANATTCTAGCTCTTCTGCTCGAAGACCTCGNAACATCTCAATGGCCGTGGTAAGCCCNNCGGCATGGCGACGGTAGTGNACNTGCTCGTGCATCACTGCCTTNATTTTTCGCTTAAACTCAATCGGCCGGATTCCATTAGGTCGNTCTTCGCGGAAACTGTAAATGCGTTTAGATTCCTCACTAACAAGCGCCTCATCAATCGCCGGACTTNGTCGNCCAAGCGCATATTGTGCAGCCCGGAGACCTGCCCGTTGCCCGAACACCTGGGTTTCCGCAAGCGCGTTGCCACTNGTNCGGTTAGCNCCGTGAACATTNCCCCCAACTTCACCAGCAGCATACAANCCTGGNACGNTCGTTTCGGCCCATTCATTCACACGAGCACCGCCAAGAGTGTAGTGAGTAACAGGCATNACCTCGATAGGNTGCTCCAATACGTTGANNCCAAGGTCTTTCAATTCGTTGTATGGTAGCGAGTCAAGCCGATGGAGAATTGCCNTNACCTCATCCGGTGAGCGCNGTGATTTGCTGAGNTCAANGTACACGCCACCATGTGGTGTACCGCGCCCCTCTTCGANTTCCCTAAACATCAATTTCATCATGACATCGCGNACTGGAAGACGTTTCGTCTGCGGCAAAAACNGTTCGCCAAGCCCGTTGAGCATTCGGCCNNCGCAGTACTGCTCNGTCAATAATCCCTCGTACTGCACNAGNGTCCCTTCAACCTCAGAAGGCCAGCACANACCCGTCGGNTAAAACAACATCATTTCAAGGTCAACCAGATCTGCGCCGGCCTCATAAGCCAAAAGCACACCCTCGCCGGTTAACCCNGGTTCGGTATCNGTCCATCGCCANAGTTCTGGATAGCCGCCNGTGGCGAGAATTACAGAAGGNGCTGTAAACACNGCGGGTTGACCTCCTCGCATATCCAACGCAACGAGTCCCGCCATNCGNTCATTGTCTTTGAGAAGCCGAGTCACAACCACGTCTTCCACTAGCCGAATATTGTCTTGCTTGAGAACTTGTCGGCGGAGACCAGCAGCCATCGCCTGTCCATCGCCTAAGATAACTAAATTGCGTTCGTAAGAATGACCGGGGTGCATTACTTGAAGGAAGTTTCCACGGTCATTCTTACGGAATTTCATTCCATAACTGCACAGGTCCATCGCGCGTTCGGTTGATTCATCAGTCAGAGCCTTAATCAGATTTTCGTCACCAAGATAACGGCCTTCGTAGCATGTATCTTCAAAGGCGATGTCCACACTATCCCGCTCATCTTCCATAGCGAACGCAGCTTGGTAGGACGGACAGGCCATCGTTGTTGCACCACTGCGAGCAGCTTGCCCTTTCGTCAACAACGTGACCGTAGCGCCAGCTTCAGACGCAGCGATAGCGGCGCGCATGCCTGCCCCACCACCACCCACCACAATCACATCGGACTTCAGCACATTAGAATGCATCTTGGTCATCCTAGGTACGAATGCAGCATCTATTCGTTATTGACCTATTGCCCGGAGTTCCACGCCCTTCATTTCAAAGCCAGCTCTCAGTTGTTCCGTGAGTTTTTCGGCTCCTTGGGTGTCTCCATGAACGCAAATAGTTTCAGCAGAAAGTGCAACGGTTGAACCGTCAATGGCTTCAACATTTCCGTCGATTACCATCTGCAACACGCGCGACACAACCAGCGCGGGATCATGAATGACAGAATTAGCCTTTTGACGAGAGGCTAAAGATCCGTTGGGTTCGTAGGCACGGTCGGCAAAAGCTTCGGCCGCGACACGCAGACCCACTTCACGACCAGCAGTAAGGATTTCTGATCCCACCAACCCAAAAAGGATGAGCGAACGGTCGACGGCGGCGACACCACGAGCAATAGCCGCAGCGATAGTGGCGTCTCGAGCAGCCAGATTGTAAAGTGCGCCATGAGGTTTGACATGCTGCAGTTGGGTCCCTTCAGCCACGGCAACACCAGCGACGGCGCTAACCTGATAAATGACGAAGTCTTCGACCTGGGCTGGTGTTGCCTTCATCTCACGCCGTCCATACCCGACCAGATCTGGAAACCCTGGGTGAGCGCCAATCGCGACGTTAGACGCGAGTGCCAGCCGGATTGTTTTTCGGATCACCGATGGATCGCCAGCGTGAAATCCGCAGGCTATATTCGCCGATGTAATACTTCTCATGACGGCTTCGTCGTTACCTATCGTATAGGCTCCAAACGATTCACCCATGTCGCAATTGAGATCGATGCGCATATTCATCCTCNGANNAGACTGCACANTAGNNACAGACTTAAGAAATGATACCTCAACCTTAATTTATCGTACCGCGTTCCTTCACNCTTATACAGTATGGTACGCTTGGCTACATCAGCANGAGCNTGACCNTGTNTAAAATGANGAGAAGCNCCTAGNTAANNAGNNAATAATGTCGAAAAAAGNCGGCGAACAAATACCANGTCGCACAGATTACAAATGGATTGGGAAAAGTATTCCACGTCATGAAGATGCACGNCTCTTAACGGGTCGNGGAACCTTCGTCGATGACCTCAATATTCCCAATGTTCACCATGCAGCGATNCTGAGGAGNCCCCATGCACACGCTCGAATTTCGAAGGTCGATTTAAGACGGGCNTTANACCTGAAAGGNGTCATTGGNGGCATCACTGGTGCCGATGTNCTAGAACGGACNCGNCCTTTCTCNGTNGTCGCAACCTCNCCAATGCAGTACNACTGCATGGCAACGGATAAAGTCCGCTTCGTTGGAGAACCGGTCGCAGCCATCGTCGCTCGAGATCGCTACNTTGCCGAGGATGCNCTGGATTTGATCGATGTCGAGTACGAGACNCTCCCCGCTATCGTTGACCCGGAGAAAGCCGTCGAATCTGACGCGCCGATTTTGCACGAGGAAGTTCCTAATAACATTGCATGTCATCGCCTGCTGAGTTACGGCGACGTCGACGCGGCATTCGACCAGGCGGATTTTGTATTGCGTGAACGTCTAGTTTTCCCNCGCTATACGTCGATGCCACTTGAAACATTCGCTATCATCAGCAGCTATGACCACTTCGGAGGTGGGCTCACCTTGTGGTCAAACTTTATGGGACCGTTCATCATGCACCCAATCACCGCACGGGCCCTAAAAATTGCTGAAAANAATCTTCGATTCATCGTGCCACCAGACATTGGCGGTAGCTTCGGCATTAAGACAAGNATCTACCCCTATCTGACGCTNCTNGGGTTATTGTCCATGCAGGTTGATGTGCCNGTAAAATGGATTGAGGANCGTCGCGAACANCTGCTCGCAAGTTCAGTGCAAACCGATCGAGTNAGTTACCGCGAAGTCGCGGTNACAAAAACCGGAGTGGTTCTCGGGTTTCGNACNAAACTCTACGACAACGTNGGCGCTTATCTNCGAACGCCCGAACCAGCCACNACCTTCAGGCCCATCGGCAACGTAGTCGGCCCGTACCAAGTTAAGAACCTCCAGATTGATGCGGACATCGTTGTGACCAANAANTGTCCNACTGGGCCGAACCGTGCNTATGGATGNGCNCANCTCTACTTCGAGCAAGAACGGTTGATGGATAAAGTTGCAGAAAAATTNAANCTCGANCCAGCTGAGGTTCGACTACGNAATTTTATCCAGCCGGACGAATTCCCNTACACAACACCCACCGGTGGGATATACGACAGTGGCGATTATCCGAAGGCATTCCAGCTTGCCCTGAAAACCTTCGGGTATGAAGCGATGCGCAAACAACAGAAAACTGCGCGGGCTGATGGACNTTTGTTTGGTATCGGCATTTCAACTGGAGTCGATCCTTCAGTGTCGAACATGGGCTACTTGACAGTNGCNCTCGATCCTGAAGTGCGGCAACATCCAGACTACTTNCCAAAGTCAGGTGCTGCTGAGACCGCCACGATTAAAATTGATCCANTGGGCCAAGTCACGGTAGGGCTTTCCTCGACNCCACAAGGACAGGGNCATGAAACGATTGTGGCGCAGATCGTGGCTGANGAACTCGAACTCTCACCNGAGGATGTGACTGTAATCGACGAGTGTGACACGGCAAAAAATATTTGGAGCATCTCATCTGGCACCTATTCAAGTCGGTTCGCATCGGTTGGGACNAGCGCGGTNGCAAACGCTGCCAAGACCTTGCGAGAAAAAATATTTCGTATTGCGGCCCATTTACTCAAAGTCGACGTTGAAGACGTAGTTTTTGANGACCGACGGTTTTACGCACGTGAAACACCGACTCAGTCAATCAAATTGTCACACGTAGCAGGCACCGCGCACTGGAATCCGAATGGCCTCCCNGAAGGCATGGAAGTCGGATTAAACGTAACCGAGACGTTTAGTTTTCCTCTGGCACATGCGCCCGATCAGAAAGATCGCGTGAATTCCTCCAACACCTATGGGTTTATGGTGGACCTGATGGCNGTAGACATTGACCCGGATACCGGTCAGGTTAAGATCTTAAAGTACGCATCAGTACANGATGCAGGNACNATCATCCACCCCAAGATCNTGGAAGGACAGATTTATGGCGGAGCGATGCATGGCATNGCGGGTGCCCTGTTCGAGCAACAGCTGTACGACGACGANGGTCAGTGCCTCACCGCTACTCTGGTCGACTATGAGTGTCCATTTTCAACTGAGGCGCCNAAAATCGATATCGCACACATCGAGTCACCATCGCCTTTTACANCCTTAGGATCGAAAGGTGCNGGTGAAAGCAGCTCTGANACCGCNCCNGCGTGTNTTGCGAACGCGGTTGCTGATGCCCTCTCACCACTGGGCNTCAACGTTACTGAGTTACCTCTGACACCGAACCGGTGCTGGGANTTNCTGCAATCAGCAAGAGGACAGACTACGTGAAACTGCAAGTAGANCATGTGTTTCAAGTATCGCGTGACGTCCTTTGGCAGGTNCTNCACGACCAGACACGTATGGCTGACTGGATTCCTGGATGCGANAAGCTTGAAGAAATTGAGCCCGATCGTTTCGCTGCCACAATGAAGATTNGGGTTGGGGCCATTAAAGGNACCTATAAAGGCACCGTNCAGATCGCTGAAAAACAAGAACCGTCGCAGTACACCCTAGCTGTAGAGGGNAGNGCTGCACCAGGTTTCGTGCGCGGTAAGGCTCTNATGAAACTGCANGTAGAAGATGNCAATGTTACCCGCCTAGTTATCGATGCTGACGCCCAAGTGGGTGGATTAATTGCATCAGTTGGACAGCGCTTTGTGAGNGGGATCGCCAANCAACTCACGCGAGAATTATTGGCCAATATTGAACANTCGTTACNGNCGAAACCGGAAGCCACGGCATGAAACCAGTCTCTTTTGACTACTTTGCGCCAACCACAGTTAACGAGGCTGTGGCGCTACTCGAAGAACACGGCGACGATGCCAAAATTCTTGCGGGTGGGCAGAGTCTTGTGCCGATGATGAACTTCCGCTTGGTGCGTCCGACGTGCTTGGTCGACATCAATCAAATTAGGGATCTGGCATACATCCATGAGAAAGANGACCGNCTNCATATCGGTGCGATAACCCGACATCGNGATCTTGAAACCTCAACTTTAGTACAGCAGTGCAACGGATTATTGTTTGAAGGCGTTCAACTAATTGGTCACACCGCGATCCGGACGCGGGGAACGGTCGGCGGCAGCATCATCCATGCCGATCCGACAGCCGANCTGCCAGCCATACTCGCAGCACTAGATGGCGAAGTTCGCTTGATAGGTCCCAANGGACAACGAACTATTAGTTGGAGAGATTTGTTTGTCACGTTCTTCACGACGGTAATCGAACCTGTTGAGATCTGCGACGAAATCATTATACCGAAGCTTCCATCCNGTGCNGGGTGGGCGTTCGAGGAATTCACACGCCGGCACGGTGACTTTGCTGTCGCTGGTGTAGCTGCNGTGATAGTCACTGACAATAATGACNGTTGCACGGACGCTCGTTTAGCCATAACGGGTACNGCCCCCACACCGATACGAGCCACTCAGGCTGAATCGTTTCTTGTTGGCAAGTCGCTCACACAAACAACGCTGGACGAAGCTGGTCGCTTGGTATCAACTGAAGTTGAGCCTGAGTCGGATGTCCACGCGACTGCCAATTATCGGCAACATCTAGCTGGTGCGCTCACCACGCGCGCGCTCCAACGTGCAGTAGAACGATGNCTTTCNCGGAAGGACCAACGGGAAAAATGAGTAAGCGGATTCCGATCTCNGTCACTGTCAACGGGGAAACCTACGAAGAATACGTGCAGCCGAGGAAATTACTCGTCGACTTTCTCCGTGAGGATCTGCGTTTAACCGGCACGCATGTCGGCTGCGAACACGGTATCTGCGGGTCGTGTACGATTCTTATGAATGATGAGGCTGTACGATCGTGTCTCATGTTCGCCGTGCAAGCTAACGGTACGGAGCTGCGTACGGTTGAAGGTCTCTCGAAACAGGGNAAACTCCATCCGCTTCAAGAAGCNTTCCNAGAACANTNCGGCTTACAATGTGGTTTTTGCACTCCGGGATTCTTAATGACNGCTTGTGATCTCCTCGAACACGGGCAAGACTACACTGAGGAAGAGATCCGAGTCGCACTCTCAGGTAATCTCTGTCGCTGCACTGGCTATCAAAGTATCGTAGAGTCCGTTNNAGTCGCNGCAGAAAAAATNCGAAAAGGTTAAATGGCGGTGGCTACCTCGATCAAATTTAAAGCGATCGAGACACTACTCGCATCCGCTCGTCGGCACGGTCGGCGGAATCTGACTGAGCCTGAAACTAAGGCAATTCTGAAGTTGGCGGGGTTCTCGATTCCCAAAGAGCACCTTGTAACTAACGCCCGCGACGCTATGCGAGTCGCCGGGCAAATCGGCTTCCCCGTCGTTCTTAAAGTGGTTTCACCAGACCTTCCCCACAAATCCGATATCGGAGGAGTTCGACTTGATTTGCATTCACGAAACGCGGTTCGGAACGCTTACCACTCAATACTTAAAGACGTTCGCGCTCGGAGCAGCCGAATCTCGATCGAGGGCATTCTAGTCCAACAACAACTTGCGGGAATTGAGGTAATACTTGGCGCCACTACCGATCCCCAGTTCGGACCCGTCATCGTCTTTGGATTGGGCGGTATCTATGTCGAAGCGCTGAATGATACGGTCTGCCGTCTTATCCCAATCACGCGGCAGGACGCCCAAAGTATGGTTGCTGAAATTAAGTCTGCCCCTCTCCTTAATGGNTTTCGTGGATTGCCCCGGGTGGATAAACGCAGCATCGTGACTGCGTTGTCGCGTTTATCGACGCTTGTTGCACGGTTTCCTGACCAGTTGCAGGAACTTGATATCAACCCAATGTTGGTCAACGCCCAAGGCGCCGTNGCCGTAGACGCGATGGCTCTTCTGACACGAAGCCCCTCGGATAGGAAAGCGCCGGGTCGNCNAAACTGGAAGTCANGACACGTCGGGCNCNCTGGTCACCCAAGAAAACGTGAAGTGTCGTCTCAACCATTGAAGGCTTTGTTTGCACCACGATCNGTTGCCATCGTTGGNGCCTCGGCCAGTAAAGGTAAGAGTGGNTATTTTATTCTTAAGAATATTTTAGATGGGGGATTCTCNGGACGCGTGTACCCCGTCAATCCACGCGCCAAACAGATTCTTAATTGCCGATGCTATGCGTCGGTGCGAGATCTTCCAGAGCCACCTGATCTCGTGATTCTNGTTGTTGCTAATGAACACGTGAAAACCGTGCTGCAAGACTGTGCGATCCGANAAGCNAAGGCAGTCACAATCGTGACAGCGGGTTTTGGTGAAATCGGTGNAGCCGGCAGTAAAGCGCAGGACGCATTAACAACTATCATCCGGGAAAGTGCCATGCGTGTCGTCGGTCCAAANTCGGTTGGTCTGGTCAGTGCTCCGAATAAACTCGTGGGTAGCTTCGTGCCGTTCCCAAAATGGCCAGCTGGTCCAGTTGCNATTGCGAGCCAGACNGGGATTTTTACAGGNGCATATGTGGATGCNCTCGCCGCCCAATCNACACAAAGATTCGGTTTTTCCAGGAGCATNTGTCTTGGGAATAAGATTGACGTTGATGAGGTCGATTTTCTTGAGTACGCGNCNNATGATGCTGCATCTCGCGTAATCGCCATCCATCTTGAATCTTTCAAGCGTCCACGGGAGTTTCTCGCTGCNGCGAACCGCGCTAATCAAACCAAGCCGGTTGTGGTTTTTAAAACCGGTCGNACCGANGCCGGTGCGCGAGTGGCCGCATCTCATTCNGGAGCNCTNTCTTCCCAGGANCGGATAGTNACTGCNGCTCTAAAACAGTACGGCATCGTGCANGTCGAAACGCTTGAGGAGTTTATCGGTACTATGAAAGCCTTTGCCTGGCAACCGGTTCCGCGAGGTAATCGTNCAGCNATTGTGACATTAAGCGGNGCGATGGGTGTGATGGCTGTGGACGAAATGNGTGGAACAGGNCTAACGCTTGCGAAGTTTGCACCCNCCACGGTNAAGGCAATTGCCANTCTGATGCCAAAATGGCAGCCAGTNCAGAACCCGGCAGATATCTGGATGGCGCTAGGCAGCGGNCCAGAAAANGCTCACGCGGAGATTCTCGATGCGGTNCTCACCGACCCTGGTGTGGATATGTTGTTATGTGTTTTACTCCCAATTCCTAATGCTGACTTTTCAAACGTGCGAAANGTCTTCAAGAAGCTGACTGATNCACATCCCGATAAGCCGTTATTCCTNATCATGTTAGGTGGTCAGGTCAGACAACGTTGGCTCCGTCAACTAGACTCGCTNCACTTACCCGTGTACTCAGANCCACGGTCTGCNGTACGCGCGATGGCNGCAATGCAATTTTATGGNAANCACCGGAACCGATTGGGTTTGGATCCNAGAATGTAAGACAATATTGAGACNGATATGANCAACTACCCACCAATTCCCAAACGNCTCAACATGGCCGGAGTTACGCTCGACAAGAATGTCGTCGAAGGACGNGGTGAACAAACAGCTCTCTATTTCGGTGACACGAAAGTTACGTTTCGAGAACTCCAACAGAGGGTGAACGCGTGCGGTAACGCNTTNCGCGCNCTTGGGTTGGAACAAGGNGATCGTTTTGCGATTCGTTCAAACAACTGTCCCGAGTATCTGGTGGCCTTTCTTGCAGGGTTAAAGATCGGCTGCGTGCCCATTCCCACAAATTCTCTGTTTCGTGTATGGGAGCTNGAGCACATCCTGACCAACAGTGGAGCCAAAGCTGTCCTGACAACAGGCGCGCTTCTTGANCCGATTCTTGAGGTTNAGGATCGGTGTCCATCCGTAGAGCACATCATCACNTTCGACGACCACACTGCNGCAGGTGTGCGTAGTTTTGCCGATCTGGTTCAGNGTCACTCCACAGAACTCGAAGCCGCTGANACAGCCAGTGNCGATACGGCCTTCATTATTTATACGTCTGGNACCACTGGAGAACCCAAGGGNGTGGAGCATGCGCATCGNTGGATTNTTGCGACAGGNGATCCNATTAGTAACGTGCTNATGCGTTTGACGCCTGAGGATATTTGNTTCAGNCCACTTGAAGTTAGTTTTATTTACGCCCTTGGTTGTAATTTTCTTTACCCGTATTACAGTGGCGCAGCTGTGGCAATGACNCCTGGACGCTTCGANCCTGAGCTTACCCTCGNCGCCATNGCCAANATTCAACCAACAGTCCTCATTGCNGTACCGACATTATTCCGTCGACTCTTTGCCTTAGGTGACCGNCTTGAAAAATACAATCTCAANTCGNTACGAGCGGGTCTCAGTTCTGGNGANCCNCTCCCTGATGACACGCTGCGGGAAGCNCGAGAGCGACTCAATATCGAAATTTATGACTGTCTAGGACAGACGGAGATCCATATTTTTATGAATCCTGATCCAACTCGCAAACTTGGTTCTCTAGGTCGTCCACTCCCAGGTCATATCGTTACGGTGCTCACCGACGACGGCAAAGAGGCCGCGCCGGATGAAATTGGTCACCTCGTCATCAAGGGAGACGACCCAGGCCTCACTCTCGGGTATCGCGGCCGGCCAGATCTATGGAGCCAGACCCAGAAAAATGGATGGTACTACACCAAAGATCTGGCGTACAAAGATGAGGAGGGGTACTTTTGGTACGTGTCACGCTCTGACGANCTCATAAAGAGTCGTGCNTATCTTATCTCCCCCAGAGAGATCGAATCCGCCCTAATGGAGCACTCGGCCGTACTTGAAGCCGGNGTAATTGGTGTTCCTGACGACATGATCGGACAACGAATCAANGCNTATGTAATTTTACGGGCAAACCACGATGCATCAGACGCACTGGCCGAAGAAATTACAAAGTCGGTTGGTGAGAAAATTGCGTTCTTCAAAATTCCAAAGGAACTTGTCTTCGTTGAAACTTTGCCNCGAACCGCNACTGGTAAATTGATGCGTCGCGAGTTGCGCGCAGGTNCNACTGACTCNGGACAAGCTGATTCTTAAACAAAGAAGACGGTCACACAGGAGGGCATGCCTTATGCCCTATCAGAGCACCCCGATTAGACGCCAATAGGCAACACTCACCCAAAGNGTCACAANGGTCACNCCGAAAAACACCGATGCCAACTTGAATCGGTCNGCATCGGTATAGGCAGTTTTNCNNGAAATNCCTTCAGTCATNACTAACCAGATATTCTGGTAGTTAAACCANAAAATATGGACAGGTAGCAGTACGATACCNATCAAGACTAGAGGTGGTANNCCACGGTCGGCGACAAATCCGACAAGCGCGAAGAAAAATGCGGCGATCGTAATAAAGCCAATCGGATCTANAAACCGCATCACNCCGACGGCAATACTGAGAGCAACTACAAGAAGCNAAGGGTTGTCCACAAANGGTCGNACAGTNGGCACGATGTAACTGCCCATCCAAGCATTGATCTCATACGTGTTCATAACGGTCGTGACACTCAACATGCCGCCGACGAAAATCGCGAGCGCCCACGGGATGCCAGTACCAATGTCTGAAGGNCCTAGCACGCTGGTNGCGAAAAGCGCGGCAAGCGCTACCATNCCNATCGCCTCNGCCGGTATTCCGTGCCAAGCTTGCACAGCCCAACATACGATGGNCGTCGCAACAATCAGGGCTGTTAATANCTCTGCTCTGCCCATGACGCCAAGACGCTGCAGTTCGTCCCTGGCAACNTCACGACTCATGCCACTCGCCGGNGGTGGTCGCATNACAACCAAGTTCGCNACGACNANGAAGGTGCACCAGAGAACCGTCGGCAGCGCAAGCACCTGAGCGTATCCTAACCATGTCAGTGGNAGTTCCGCAGTCTGGAACAAACCGATAATGTACGGTCCGAACAATGATCCCGTAAGGATCGCGCATCCAGGCAACACAGCCATTTCAAACGAAGTGAGCACGATGAGCGATGCACCTCGACCTGGTAATGGAAGACCAACTGCCTGCACCAAGGCGAAAGCGATGGGCACCATGATCGCCGTACGTACAGTCATAGACGGCACACCAAGGGTTAAAACAAAACCGATCAACATGAAAGCAAACACAATACCTGCGTAAGTAGGTGGAAACGTGAGCAAAATCCGGTAAGAAATTCGTCGAGCCAATCCGGTCTTATCCATCGCAGTTCCGAAGAACAGGACACACACAAGAATCCAGAATGGTCCTCCAGCGAAACCACCCAAGGCGACACCCGANGGCACTCCTGCAATAATGAGAAGCCCTAGCGCTAATATCGCCGTGATTCCAACATTTAAAACATCCGTGACCCAGANCACTACCGCAAGCGCAATGATTGCCAGGGCAGACTGACCGATCGGCGCAAGTTGACCAATACTCGGTTGCAGTTGAATGACACTGGCCAGTACAAGAGCTGCTATGGTGCCGATTGCCTGTTTCGACATTTAGTAAAATCCTTTGTCATTATGTGAGACGCTCGGCTTCTTTNTNCTGNAACGATTACGCGACCTCACTTGGCCTTTCAGTACTCGTAATCGCCCTTGAAAGTTTTTAATAGAGCCTCAGCCCCNGATCTGATCAGACCGGATTCGCTTGAGGCCTGGAAGAAGTTAAAACCTGCGCGATCATACCACTGCAATGGTCCACCGAGTTTCTTCCCATGTTTCACCGTCGCATCATGGATTGCGGTAATCAAGGATTCATAACGCGGGTCGTCCCTCGAATAACCAGTGAAACTTCCTAGATCTCCACTCGCAGCAAATACAACATCGATNCCAGGAACGGCAGCAATGTCATCAGCGATTGCCACGGCNTCNGGTGANTCCAGCATCGCGACGATCACAATATTCTCATTGGCAGTTGCACGATAGTCTGATCCCCAGAGCACGCCGTATTGGCCGCCACCTTGGCTACGCCTGCCTTCGGGGGGNTACTTTGCATACCTAACTGCCGCTTTAGCTTCTTCAACCGACTCAACCATTGGAAGGATGATACCGAGCGCNCCATTGTCCGTTGCTTTTTGAATNTCACCCGGTGTTGCNGCNGGNACTCGTACAAAAGGCACGGCCGTAGCCCCCTTGCAGGCTCGAATCATCCTCGCTACATCAGAGTGTGTTAACGGGCTGTGCTGCATTTCAATCCACGTGAAGTCAAACCCGGCATTGGCCATGGCACAATAAATGTTCGGGTCCGACGTNTATACCGTCCCACCAATAATCGATTTGCCTTCCATCAGTTTCTGCTTTGCCGTGTTATACATCGGCTGTTGCTCTTGNATGAACGCCGTCGAGGTCTCCATCATGCCCAGNATTATGAACACGACCGAAAACTNNATAATTCGCTTCGTTGTCATAATCGACTCCTTTGCATCCCAGGCATCAGCTACGACTGGTAGTCAGNACGATCTTGCCGATGCTCTTTTTCTTAGCGAACAAATCGAGCGCTGTCTGAAATGACTCTAGTGGATAAGTTTTCATGATCGCCGGCGTAATCTGCTGGGCGGCATGCATCTTGAAGATGTCGGTCACTGCTTGCTGGATGAGTTCAGGGCGGTGATCAAAATAGTGGTCCGTCGCAAGTCCTGCAAGCGTTAAATTCTTGACCGTAAAATAATTCGGNCTAGCGGTCGGAATTCCAGCAACGAACCCAATACAAATGATCCGACCCGCGAAAGCCAAAGTTCGAATGGCAGCATCAAAAATATCNCCNCCGATGGGGTCCATCACGATNTCGACACCNTGACCGCCAGTAACCGCAAAGACTTGTTGGCGTAGAGATTCTCGGATTTCATCTGCCGACAAATCAACCGCGGCATCCGCACCGTTAGTCGTGGCAAGTTGTCGCTTCTCCTCAGTGAGATCNCCNCCNATCACAAAGGCGTCTTTNGCTTTGGCAATCTGTACCGCCGCAAGTCCGACACCACCCGCTGCCCCAAGCACTAGCACCTTCTCTCCAGTCTGATACTGACCACGNACCATGAGTCCNACCCAAGCGGTGAGATAGGACGTCGTCATNCCAGCGNCCGTCACGAAATCCATNCCCTNAGGCANCAGAAAACAACGACTTTCAGGAGCAATACACTGTTCGGCATAGGCGCCGTAAGTGACGAGTGCAGTAACTCGATCGCCAGGCTTAAAACGAGACACGCCATCACCAACCGCNGAAATGACACCCGCCGCATCACGACCAGGCGTGAAAGGACGGTCGGGTTTTTTCTGGTAGAGTCCTTGCACCATTAAGGTGTCTGGAAAATTAACACCGATAGCATGAACATCAATNNCGACTTCGCCNGGTTGCGGCCTAGGTGCAGCAATCTCCTCAATACGGTGTGAGTCAACAGGTCCGAATTCGTGAACGACGACAGCGCGCATAATGCTAGNACTCCGTTCTGCAAACAGTTAAAGACNCTCGGACGACAATGTGACGCTACGCGTCGACATCGTATGTCGACTGTGGACCCGAGTAAAGCCGGTCATGTATGNATGTCATATTTTCTGATTACACCTTGACAACAAAGTGTANAACTTGATATTTGATAATCTTNATGATTGGTAGTCAAAGNAAGCCNGTAAANGTNTCACGTAAAACCACTGCTATCTTAGCAATTGCGGTGCTCACCGTAATTGCTTTTGTAGGNTTGACGCACACCAGTCACCACGAAGGAAATCAGCAAGATTGTGTAATCTGCCAATTACGGCACCAGCCTGTGACTGCACTGGCTGGCTCGACCTCGCTCGGCACAACAGTCTGGTTTGAAGCAGACACGATTCCTCACACAGACGATTCACACAATTCTTATAGCGGTAAGCAAGATCCAACCCGCGGACCACCAGCCTAACTTTTCCACAGATTTTAATATTTGAATCGTGTTTGGACTTCATGGAGATCAGCAATCTTCAGATGTTCGGACACCCTTTATATTGTGGAACTAGTGAAAGGGCTTAGGTGGAAGTAGTGAAAGTTCTTAGATTGATAAACAAACTGTTGATTTACGGATCTCTGGTGAGCTTGACCTGGATACCTCTCTGGGCACAAGACACGGGTACGGTGCACGGCACCGTCACACTGGTCGAAACCAGTGAACCGGTTCACGGCGCAGTTGTCTTGGTCGTGGAGGCAGGCCAACTAACTCTGACAGACATGGCTGGCGAGTTCGTTATCGAGAACATACCTCCAGGCACTTATGAAATCCTGTCACAGCGAGAACATCTCAGCGCTGAACGTCAAACCATCCTAGTTGCGGCTGGAAAGACAACAGAGGTGAACTTTGCACTCGTCCTCTCGCCGATTCATGAAGAGGTGACGGTCACCGCCACAATTGGTGACCGTTCGACAACCTTTGAGGCTTTTAACGCGATAACCACACTCGATTCGTTCGATCTTGTAACTGATGGAACGGGCACGTTAGGAGAAGCGCTTGAGAATCAGCCTGGGGTTTGGAAACGGAGTTTTGGACCCGGCTCAAGCCGACCAATCATTCGCGGGTTTGATGGCGACCGTGTACTCGTGATGGAAGACGGTGTTCGCACTGGTGACCTCTCCAGTCAATCGGGCGAACATGGCGTTACCATCGATCCTAGTGGGCTCGACCGCATCGAGATTGTGCGTGGACCTGCCACACTGCTGTATGGGTCCAACGCTGTTGGAGGCGTCATCAACACAATCACACCGCACGAGAGTTATCGTGATTCACTGACTGATCACACGCGCGGTCAGTGGAGCGTCAGTGGTGGCACCGCCAACCAACAGCTTGGCACCGCCGCCAACATTTCACACACCCAAGATCAACTTCGGTTCTGGGCCGGAGGTGACACGAGGCGCACGCAAGACTACAAGACACCGAACGGCACTGTTAAGAATTCAAATACGCGTCTTGCAACGGGTCGCGCTGGCATTGGTTACTTTGGGGAGCATTTATTTACGAGTGGTGGGGTGACCTATGAGAATAGCCGCTATGGTCTCCCGTTTGCTGGTCAATTCCATGGGCATCATGACGAGGACCATGACGAGGATCATATAGGGGAGGAGGAGGAGATTGACTTTGCCTCGCAACGACGTGCTGGTCGTATCGATATCGGCCTACGCAACCTTGATAATGGTTTTGCTGACTCCTTCCACGTGGTAATCAAGGCAATCGACTGGCACCACGACGAGTTAGAGATCGACGATAAAGTGGAGAAAGTCGGGACTACCTTTACCAATCGGATGTATATCGTGCGGGCGGAAATGGATCAGCGACAAACGGACAGGTTGAGCGGCAAAGCGGGCGTGTGGGCCCAAGTGCGTAACTATTCGGCAACAGGAGAAGAAGCCTTGGCTCCAGCCACCGACCAAACAGCATTTGCAGCGTTTCTGTATGAAGAACTCAGCTTCGGACGACACCGCCTTCAATTTGGTGGGCGGGTCGAACGTAATGCCTATACCGTCGGCCAACGTAAGACTAGCGGTCATGACGACCATGACGACGATGACGACCATGACGACGATGACAGCTCTGTTCACCTCACAGCGCCCGTCGTGCGGAACCGGAATTTCATGGGGGCATCGGCATCCGTTGGTGTACGCACAGAACTGGGCACTGGCAGTGCTTTCATCACCAATCTCACCCGTTCAGTTAGGGCTCCAGCACTTGAAGAACTCTACAACTTCGGTCCGCATGTAGGGAATCAAGCCTTCGAGATCGGCAACCCGGACCTCCACACTGAAACCACCTTGGGGCTCGATCTAAGCCTCCGGCATCAGTCAGCACGACTCCGAGGTAATTTAAATCTTTACGCCTACGACATTGACAATTTTGTGTATGCATCCACTACAACCCAGATGAAGGACCAACTTCGAGTCGCGAAGTTCCTTCAAGCTGACAGTCGGTTTATCGGTCTTGATGCTGAGGCAAGCGTCCGATTGGGATCTCGGGTGTGGACCAACCTAGGCATCGGACTTGTGAATGCGGAATTGACTCGGACGAATCAGCCGCTACCCCGGATCCCTCCAATGCGCGGACAGTTGAGTTTCGATTTTCCCTATCGGAATGTAACGGTTACCCCAGAGTGGATCGTCGCTGCTAAACAAGAGCGGGTTTCCGCTAATGAAACGGCAACGGACGGTTACTCACTCATCAACATTAAAGCCGCGTATGTATGGCCTAGGCAGCACCTAGCCCATGTGCTGAGCGTTTCTGGGTACAACCTAACGAATGAACGCTATCGACATCACACATCGTTCATTAAAGATCTGGCAGCCGAGATTGGACGAGGTGTGAAAGTTACTTACTCAGTGCGTTTCTTCTAAAGGGTGTAATGCGATCGCGATGTTCCACTTGCTTAGTGTATTTTGAGAGTTCTGGTGTGTCATGCGTCGGCATAGTGCGGCAACAAAGCAATATATGGCTGGGAGGCAGGGATTCGAACCCCGATTGCACGGTTCAGAGCCGCGTGTCCTACCATTGAACGACCTCCCAGCATTGACTAAAGGTCAAGTTCGGAATCTTCAATTATAGAGAGCCGCATCGGGGTGGGCAAGGACGTACCTTTCAGCTTAGCTAGGTTATTTGCGAATCCTTCAAACGCTCGATATGCTGTCTAGATATAGTTGAAATGGAATGGTAGCAGTTTGTCCTATGAGCACAGTTTGATGAATACGAAACGCTGATTAAAAAACGTCTGCGAGAAAGGTGACTGTGAATTACAAAGTGTTTTGGTCCTGTTTGGTGCTAATAGGCTTGTCGATTCCCTTAGCACGGCACCAAATGTCTGGGCAGCAGAGCGAGGTGGTCGCTCGTGTCGGCGATCACGACATCACCCTTGAAGACGTTGAACGGAAATGGCGAGAGCTCGATGTCGGGTCGTTCATGCGTAATTCTCAAGAACGCTATGACTCGCTACGGCAGTTTCTTGAATTAGAAATTAGCGATCGAGTGCTGGAGATCGAAGCAGAGGACCGTGACTTATCGGTGGACGCTCTATTGCAACAAGAATTTTCTGACCTCATGCAACCAATCACCGATCAGCAAATTGCCTCAACGTACACGCAACTGCAAAGTCAGATGCAGGGTCGTTCACTGGACGAAATGCGTGAGCCAATTCGAAACTTTCTACTGCAACGAAGACAAACAGAAGCACGGGGAACACTCGTTAAAGACATAACCGCGCGGTTGAATTTATCTATCAGCACGATGCTTGATGCCCCGAGACAGCAAGTCTCTGTTGCGGACAACGATCCGGTCAAGGGTTCGACGGGAGCACCTATAGAAATTGTCGAATTTTCAGACTTCCAATGCCCATTCTGTGGTCGAGTCGGTCCAGTTCTTGAACAAGTTGTGGCGACGTTTGGCGACCAAGTGCGGATCGTATTCAAGGATTATCCACTACCTACACATCAGCAAGCTTTCAAGGCGGCCGAGGCCGCTCAATGCGCTAGGATGCAAGGTAAATTTTGGGAATATCATGACACGCTGTTTGCCAATCAGAGTGCGCTTGCCGTCGATGACCTTAAGCAATACGCCGTCCAGCAAGACCTAGACGCAGAGACCTTTAACGCGTGCCTGGACAGTGGAGAGATGGCACCATTGGTTCAACAGGACATGACTGAGGGNAACAGTTACGGTGTCTCGTCAACGCCAGCAATTTTTGTTAATGGNCGTNTAATTTCAGGTGCGCAACCATTTGAAGTTTTCGATCAAATGATTCGGGAAGAGTTAGCGACGCAGTAGTCACTCATCAAACGGNAGGTTGTGGATTCTACAGCTNTCAGCCTCTANTCAGCTAAAAACTTTCGAAGTTCGTCAAGGCGTTCACAAGTACGTTCGCGACCGATTAGTTCAATCATTTCGAATAACCCTGGACCAACCATGCGACCCGATACGGCAATGCGGGTCGCATGCATCAGGATTCCAGCTTTGATGTTCTGCGCCTCAGCAACGTCACGAAGGGTTCTTTCCAGGGAATCCGAATCGAATTGATCAAGCTGAGTGTAGGCATTCTTTAAAGCANCCACGTACTCTCTAAGCNCAGGAACCNACAGTCGTTTTGTCACTGCCTCGGGATCGTAGGTCACAGTATCTACAAAAAANGGCTGCCCGTACTCGACAAAGTCTTCCAAATAACGCNCNCGCGCCTTTAATAAATCAACTACGCAACCCAACCAAGCACGCTTATTGCCGGCTGTGGCGTAGGAGTCGTGCCAAACACCGGCCTTTCTAAGGAAAGACTCAATGTGGTTAATGATTGCCTCCGCAGACATCAAGCCAATGTGTTGACCATTCAGCCATGCTAGCTTGTCATGATCAAAGATTGCCTTCCCACTATTGATTCCTTCAAGACTAAAACTCTGCACGAGCGCGTCTCGTGTAAATACTTCCTGGTCGTCACCAGACGACCAACCGAGTAGCGATAAAAAATTCACCATNGCATCTGGCAAATACCCACGGAACTGATAGTCGCTGACCGACGTGGCACCATGGCGTTTGCTGAGACGTTTCTTATCTGATCCAAAAATCAGCGGCACATGAGCAAATCGAGGTAAATCGGCATCAAGAGCTTTGTAGAGCAAGACCTGCTTGGGAGTGTTGGAGGTATGATCGTCGCCACGCACAACATCAGTGATTGCCATATCGATGTCGTCAACTACCACCGACAAATGGTACGTNGGNGAACCATCAGAGCGCGTCAGAACAAAGTCTTCAAGTGTNTGATTATCAATGTCGATCGTCCCACGAACGACATCTTTAAAACTGGTTCGGCCANGCGGNACTTTAAAACGTACCGCCCGAGGCGTTTTCTTGGTCTCGTGCGCGGCGATCGCTTCAGGTGTGAGGTCAAGGCAGGTTCGATCATATCGCCAAGCACCACCCGCAGCCTGAGCGGCCTCACGCTTTNGCTTTAATTCATCCGGTAAGCAATAACAATAATAGGCTAGGCCAGTCGAAACTAATTTCTCNACAGCAAGACGGTACTTAGTTAGCCGTTGAGATTGGAAATACGGACCATGCGGACCATCTANGTTAGGGCCTTCGTCCCAATCAAGACCCAACCATTGTAAGCCTTCGAGAATNCCTTTCACCATATCGGACGACGAACGATCGTGATCGGTATCTTCAATGCGAAGAATGAATACACCGCCATTACGTCGCGCGTACAACCAATTAAATAATGCGGTTCGAGCCCCACCTACATGCAAAAAACCGGTGGGAGAAGGTGCGAACCGCACGCGGGGGGATTGATTGGCCATCGGATATCTGTCTCTAGGCTGACATACCACAGAAAAGATTTAAGCCAGCTAGAACGAATTTGTCACTTAGATCGATCAAAGGAAAATGTTTCCTCTGATTGATATTCTTATAGTTACTTAACACGTGCTTTAACCAAGAAATGGCGGTGAGGCAGGGATTCGAACCCTGGGTAGAGGTTTTAGCCCCTACAACGGTTTAGCAAACCGCCGCCTTCAGCCTCTCGGCCACCTCACCCGAATAAATCAACTAGTTGCCCAGATAACATCCGGCCGAACAGCTAGAATACAGCATCTCGGTCGCGAGTTAACGTTTCTCGTATCTTTAATTAGTCGACAAGTTGAGGGTAATGGCTGAAGCCATTTCAGTGCATCCAACCGNCGAAGNNNCAGCCGTTGATGCTAAGTCAGCTGTTCGACTACCAGCCGATAACGCCATGGCGATTGCCTGCTCTACAGCTGCCGCTTCAATTTCCAACTTCAATCCATAACGAAGGAGCATCGCCACCGAACCGATAGCACCAATTGGATTGGCTTTATTGAGACCAGCGAGGTCGGGGGCCGACCCGTGGACCGGTTCGAACAAACCTACGGTTCCACCCAAGCTAGCTGAAGGTAGCAAGCCTAGTGATCCGACAATAGCACCCGATTCATCAGACAGAATGTCGCCGAAGAGATTCTCGGTCAGGAGAACATCGTAGCGACTTGGTTCCGATGCTATCAGCAAAGCACAGGCATCCACGTATTCAGAGTTGAGCTCGACATCTGAGTACCGTGCCCCAACTTCTGTGACTACTTTCCGCCACAAGCGTGATGTTTCGAGAACGTTCGCCTTATCAACGGAAGTCACTCGTTGTTGACGAACTCGCGCGCTCTCGAACGCAACTACCGCAATCCGCTCGATTTCTTCGACTGAATAACGCATCGTGTTGAATGCTGAACGACCATCGGGAGCAAGTCCCCGAGGTTCGCCATAATACAATCCGCCGGTCAATTCCCGTACGACGAGTAGGTCTACATCTCTTATGATTTCGGACTTTAACGCGCTACAACCCTCAAGACCTGGCCACGCACGAGCTGGTCTCAGATTTGCAAATGTCCCCAACGCCCGACGAAGTTCTAGGATTGCTGCTTCGGGTCGTCGATTAGGTGGTTCCCCGTCGAATTTCGGATTGCCAACGGCACCAAGAAAGATTGCATTGGCACCCAGACATCCATCAAGGGTTGCCTTCGGCAACGGTGACTCACCTGCATCAAGGGCAGCGCCGCCAATCTTATATATCGGAAGGTCAAACGTATGACCGAAACGATTAGCGACGGCTTGCACCACACCTATCGCCGCCTTAGTCACTTCCGGTCCAATTCCATCACCCGGCAAAATCGCTATGGTTGCTTTCATCTGTTTGTCATCACATCATTCTTGGATGCCATACACAACTGGAATGACAGTATTAAGGAACGGCGAGTTCCGTCGAGCGTCAGGTGCCATGAGATTTTAGCACCAGATTGGCAGCGAAAAAACAGTGGCCTAGGCGTCCACTTCTACCTGCTCCGCCTTAACTTGATTGATGACTTTCTGCAGATCGTCATCACCTACAGTCTTCTGTTCATCAGCCAAGCGAATCATCGCCTGATAAATTCGGTCCAACTCATGTCGACTCAGCTGTTGGCCAAGCTCCTCACAGCGACTCTGTACGGCATGTCGACCTGAATGTTTACCGAGGACAAGAGTCGTCTTCGGAACACCCACGTCTTCAGGTCGCATAATCTCATAGGTCCGACGATCCTTAAGCATGCCGTCCTGATGGATGCCAGCTTCGTGTGCGAAGGCGTTGCGACCTACAATTGCTTTATTCGCCTGTACTGGCTCATCAGTAAGAGTGGTAAGCAATTGACTTGCCGCATAGATGGCCTCAGTCTGAATACCAGTTGCATACGGCAACAAGTCGTTGCGAACCCGGGTTGCCATCACAATTTCTTCTAGTGAAGCGTTACCCGCTCGCTCACCAATTCCGTTTATCGTACACTCGACCTGACGCACACCTGCCCGTAAAGCAGCTAGTGTGTTCGCTACCGCTAGACCAAGATCATCGTGACAATGGGTGCTGAAAACAATGCCATCAGTGTTTGGTAATCGCTCGCGGATGTTAATGAAAAACTCACTGATTTCATCTGGAGTAGAATAACCCACCGTATCCGGTAGATTGATTGTTGTAGCCCCGACATCGATCACTCTCTCAATAACCCGGCAGAGGAAATCCAGTTCAGTGCGCGTCGCATCTTCAGCAGAAAACTGAACGTCGTCCGTGTACTGACGTGCGAGCTTGACCCCATCGACAGC
>NZSH01000063.1 GCA_002696705.1 Woeseiaceae bacterium
CAATGTCCGTGTGTGATAAACGCGTGTGACCAACCAGCACTGTACGGTCAGCGCAGCCGCAGCAACGTTGCACTGCGCAAGTTTTTTCATTAATCGCTCAAGCACTTGGCCAATGACGAAGGCCAGCGGCTCAAATCCTTCAATGGGCCATTCGAAGTCATGGATTTCTTCGAACTGCAAATCATCTGGTACCGACATAAGTGGCCATACATCTTCGCCACGAGCGCACCGCTGCCAAGCCTCACCGTCAACTCCTAATCGCGCAAATAACTCGTCGCATGGTAGCGCTGTCAGATCTCCGAGCGTCGAGAGTCCCCAGCGTCGAAAAACACGAAATACTTCGCTTCCAGCATGCTGAAACACCTCACGTTTACGCGATGAGTAGAACGAGGGCTCAGTCAATTCTGAGGTGTTGGTTTCAGAAAAGACACTCTCTAAAACCGTTAATGGCAATAAAGCGAGTGCCTCCTTTTCGTGTCCAGGATTGGTTACGGTCAGAGCTTTAGAACCACCATAGGCCAACAACACGGAAGCAGTTCGCGTTGTTGCAAGCGCAACTCGGCAATGAATGCCTCGTTGGATCGCCATGCGACGTACGGTACTTCCAACTGCACGAAAATCGCCCCACAGACCACGTAACCCATTCGCATCCAGGACAACCGTCGTTTGATTAAAAATTGTAAAGTGTGGAGAGCATGCACGAGCTAGTTCAACGAGATCGTTGCATTGCTTGGCATTAGGTAGTCGCTGTTTGCCATTGGACAGCAGTATGTGCACACCCACGAACATGATTCATGCAAATCAGAAATTAGAAATATGCGAATAGGCAGGCATGGACGCGAACAGCTGACAATGCCGGCCCTCTTGAGGGAAACGTGTACCAATCACGCGAACAACAATATCGAAACCATGCAACAACGCACTGTGGGTTGATTTACACGACCATCGAGTAGCCTTTTTTCTGGATTCCAAGCGCAACGTCACTCCAGCAACACTTCTGGCAATTGATCGATCACCTATTAATAAGTACGCTGTCGGTTGATCTTTTACCGCGTGCGTTAATCGTTTCCATGTTGTGAACGGAATCCGGCGGAATACACGTTCTGGTAAATCAACCAAATCGAGAGCAACTACTCCGAACCCACCGGCGTGCACAAGACATTCCAATGCCTTAAGCGAGCGACTCACGATGTGCGACATTGGTTCATTGCTATCTGCACCCCCTCGAATCCAGAGAAAGCGTGAAAAGTCGATGCCAGCCTCCGCACCGGATTCCGGATCAAAAGTGTCGAACGTGTCAATAAGTGCAACAAACTCACCACGGTTCGTAGCTGCGGCAAATACCGCATGCATTACACTCATCCGACCAGTCGAATGAGCCCCAACAATCTCCGAGAGATGCCCCCTCGGGAGACCTCCACCAAGTTCCGTATCGAGCCTTGCAATTTCCGTTGAAGCTAGGGAAACATCGAATGGATCTTTATCGTAAGTATCTGAAAAAAAAGTGTTTCCAAGATTTTTTTCCTGAAGAAGGTTTTCAAGGTCTGTTTTGGTTAAGATAGACATTCGTTTTTTATTCGCCTATCTGAATAATACTATACCCCGGTGAATAAGTGCAAGAGAGGTTGCTTTAAAACAAGTCAGGTGACTTTTATCGACAAACGACAAACAAACATCAACGCTCTGTTGGCATTAAGATGTAGGTTGATACGAAAGTATTTTGTGAAATTAACGCTACAAAGAATTCGCATTCCTCGGTGAAGGACTCGCGCACGCGTGGCCGAACCACTACACTCAGACGCTCCGACTGACCCCGATAGCACTTCAACATCTTTCGGGTACCGTGTGTTGCGACGTTTAGGCGCTGCATTCACTTTTCGTGATTTTCGAGTCCTGTGGCTAGGCGCCTTTACCTCCACCACTGGTAGTTGGATGCAACAAGTTGCACAGCGTTGGCTCGTCCTTACAATGACGGGTTCGGCATTCTTCCTTGGTCTCGAATCTTTTTTAGCGCAATTACCAATCCTACTCTTCACATTAATCGGTGGTGTAATTGCCGACCGCAAAGACCGACGTTATCTGCTTATAGGTTCCCAGTACGTCCAGATGACTTCAGCATTTATATTGGCAGCCCTCGTCTATTTCGACGTCGTTCAAATTTGGCACATTCTTTTATTATCATTCGTATCAGGATGCGGTCAGGCATTCGGCGGTCCCGCTTACCAGTCTCTTCTCCCTGCACTTGTCCCAAAACAGACATTGCCGAACGCGATCGCCTTGAACTCCATTCAGTTTAATCTCGCTCGTGTCTTTGGTCCGTTGATTGCAGGTATCACTTTAGCCGCTTTAGGTACTGCGGCGTGTTTTGGACTGAATGGCTTATCATTTTTTGTCGTCATCATCGCACTCATGTCACTACGGGTGAAACACGTACCACCCACCAACCAGCGATCAATGATGGAAGAGTTACGTGGAGGCCTGTCCTACGTCAAACACGAAGGTGCCTTACTGACACTCACTATCCTTGCGTTTATGACGACCTTTCTAGGCCTTCCATTGCTAACGCTACTACCAGTTGTCACCCAGAGTGTTTTCCAGGAAGGAGTCGGGCAGTACAGTCAGATGTTAGCCTTTTCAGGTACGGGTGCTGTGATCGGAGCGTTGATCGTTGCCTGGCTCGGGAAGTTCAAGCGCATGGGGCTAACCTTGTTGTGTATGCAAGTTGCCTTCGGCGCCCTCATCATCGCATTCTCATTCTCACGCATCATGTTACTAAGCGAACTGCTGCTGTTGCTAAGTGGAGCTACCCTCATTATGGTGTTCTCACTGGTAACATCACTTGTCCAGCTTGCAGTACCAAATGAGTTNCGAGGCCGGGTTATGAGCATCTTCATGCTNGCATTTCGAGGCGGAATGCCGCTCGGNGACCTCATGGGTGGATTCCTTGCTAGCCAGATCTCAGCCACATTCGTGCTAACCCTCAACGGCACACTCTTAGTNTTCGTGGCCTGCTACTTTCTCGTCCGTAGCCATGGAATCAGAGAGCTNTAATTGAGNATTCAGAACAGNCCATCAGGTTCGACGNCAGAANAGCAAGCTTCACACACCAAGTAATCGCTCAACGTTCAACGCGAGTGTTTCCAATTCTGCTGGTCGAACTGCGCCNACTANGTACCGGTCTGGNCGAAGCAATATTACTTCTCCGTGATGCAATCTCATGATCTCGTCGAATCGATTATCTAGTGGAACNAGGTAAGAATCNNNCAAGGGTGGTTGCATGTCAGCACTTACAACATGTATTCCCTGTACAGACAAAGCCTGCCAGAGANCGATGGCNCAGNTCGGCCTTAAAATCGAACGTTGGACAGTTGATTGCGAGTAGTGNAAATCCTTTACCCAACTGAACATCGAGTAAGGTTGTTGTTCCATTCGCTGTCGATACTTCAGGTTGCGGAAGCATTCGCCCAACCCAAGTTTCTGTAGGACGNGCTTCATCTCNNAGGACGAAACCCTCTCGAATCACAGCACGCGGAATGTAGCGCATTTCGNTNATGTAACCAGCNAATGGTGGAACGCGNGAGAGAAACCAAAACACCAGATCTCGAAAAAACGTTAATACCNCTGAACGGCTATTAACTATGCGTCCGAGNAGGACTGAAATATCAATCGTAGCCTCCGTNTGCTTCCGGCGCTCTAATTCGTAAGATGAAAGAAGACGCAACGAAGCCANTCCCCTTAGCACGGCAACCAACTTCCAGCATAAATTCGANGCATCGCGATGCCCTGAATTCATGCCGGATGCACCAAACGGNGGCATCAAATGGGCAGCGTCGCCAAGAAGAAACACGCGATCGACTTGCATCTTNTTCACAAATANNGAGTGAAATGTGTAGACNGCCCGTCGACANATNTCTACTTGATCGAAATCTCGAAACGGNGCAAATAANCTCCGNAACGACCNNTCTTCCAGCATCTCGTCAGGATCTTCACCGGGTAGCANCATGAACTCAAATCTTCGCCCATGAAAGGGTGCTGGGATACTGTCNGTCGGCCGTCTNGGGTTGACGAAGTATTTNGAGAACGGACTGTGATCGCTNTCATTAAGTAAATCTACAACAACCCANGGTTGCTCATATGACCGNCCNTCCATCTCAATCCCAAGTTCTTTGCGAACAGNNCTNTTCCCNCCATCGCANCCAAGCACAAAGTCTGCACGGATCTTNTGCCGCACACCGTGAACATCGANNACCTCGGCAACAACGGTTGANCCGTCNTGGTCTAANCCGATTAGTGTCTGTTCGAAANACACAGAAGNAGAGGCAAACCGTTTNACACCACGCAACATGATNTTNTCAAGNTCAGGTTGCCAGATNGCGGAACGNTTACCGTAACCATTCGGTGTAATCAATCCTTTAANGCGGGCCACACAAAAACCAAAACGTGANAAATAACTGACNCCTGCNGCTGATACACAATGNTCAGCAANTTCATCGGCCAAACCAACNANGTCAAGCGTCCGAAAAAACTCATCATCAATGTAAATACCTTTTGGAATGTCAGAAGTTCCTTNNTTCTTTTCAAGCACGACAGTGTTAACGTTCGCCAAGCCCAAGAGATTAGCCGCAGCCAATCCGGTAGGCCCAGCACCGACGATTAACACCTGAGTCTTCTTATCTANAACCACTGCAAATCAACGANTTGTTGTTAGGAATCTATNGACNGAAGCAGACAGCTTTCACCCACGGNCAGCCTCTGCATTNAAGAATGTNCCAAGTGCATCGATAAACTTTTCGTTCTCANGATCCANCCCCACGGTCACGCGAAGATANTTATCAAGACCATANGGCTCCAGCGGTCGCACGAGGATGTTNCGACNNGCCAGAAACTCCAGCGCTNNCAGAGCCAANGACGATCCAGACTCCCCCACNTTACAGGTGTTNAAATTAGNCACACTNGGAAGTGGTGGNACACCAAGCTTNCTAGCACGATCGGCTACCCAGTGCAGTGCNCGGGTNTTATGTNTGATCACTTCTTGAAGATACNCCTCGTCATGCAGAGCAGCAACGCCGGCAGCCTGAGCAGCACCACTAACAGGAAACGGCAACCGCGCACGATTAAACACCTCAATAATCTTTNTTGGNCCGTACGCCCAACCTAACCTGAGACCAGCGAGGCCGTAAGCCTTGGAGAAAGTGCGTGTCATNACGACATTGCCAGCNTCCTCGACGAACTCNATCCCAGCAGAATAATTNTCAGCAAAAACGAACTCCGCNTAGGCGGAGTCGAGCACCAGNAGAACTTCAGAGGGAAGAGCNGCACATAAGCGAGNTAGNTCNGTNTTNGAAATGTAGGTTCCAGTAGGATTGTTTGGATTCGCTANCAGCACCACCTTCGTCCGTTCAGTGACTGCAGCAATCAAGGCATCGACCGANGCCGTGCNATTNACCTCAGGNGCTNCTACAGGTGTTGCCCCGCANGCGATGGCNCCCAGCTTAAAACGAAGGAAGCCGTACTCACAAAACACGACCTCGTCACCATCTCCAGCNAAAAGCCTTGTCAAGCTGTCNACGATTTGATCGGAACCGTTNCCACAGAGAATNCGTGAGGGATGCAATNTATGATGTTCAGCTAATGCATCCCGAAGAAAATTACAGNTNGTATCNGGATAACGCTGTAANGAATTACCGTACTCCTGGTACGCCNTGATCGCATTNGGACTCGGTCCAAGAGCAGATTCGTTGGATGACAACTTGANAACTGGANCCTCTCCCGCTCCTCTCGTCGCTCCAGGNACGTATAGAGGTAATGATGAAAGATAGGCCTTTGGCTCTGGACTTGTCATCTAAGCTTNTCTTCCAGNAGGCAGGNCATCAATNACGNTCGCNGCCGTCANTGTTCGNCCATCCGCGTAATNCTTTAATGCTGCATAGGCAGTNTCNTGAAACGGAACGTCTACATTCAGTTGATGTCCCAAACGAACAACGGTCCCACTCANATGTTCAATCTCCAATCGCCTACCNCTACGCAAATCCACTANCATCGAGGGAATTGATTCTGCCGCCATTTCGTCCACAATCATGAGCGAACGCTCNACAATATCAGACTCTAAATNCACATCAGAGGCNTTCGCGACAGCAACGGTCTCGCGCATACCCCGCTCAAGCATNGCCCGACCNGCAGGATCNTCACGNAATGAACCAGTCGGNAGATTTGAAAGACAACANGCAGCACTCATGACAGAAAACAGGACAAACTTNCTCCAAAGNTCCACGTCTATCTGTGTNGTAGTCTCCGCATCAATNCTGCANGCTTTGCAANCGGTTACTAGCTGCGAGGCTATTTCTTGAGCCCGTTCCGTTCGACCACCCACTCTTAACCGTGCCAAGGTGCCAAGATGCCGAACATGTCCAGGGGTCACAAGTAACGTGTTGCCGTAGACGACCGCGCCGAGGGCGCACCCTCGTTCCAAACCTAAAGTTAATCTATCGATTGCATCGACACCATTTTGCGTGCAGACCACTCCCGTATTCTCGTCCATGAGGGGGCCCAATACAGAATCTATATCCCCTAAATCATAGGCCTTAACACATAAGAGGACTACGTCGACCGGCCCAATATCTTGAGGATGACTCGTCACTCGGAGCTCGTGTAAATGAGCATTACCCAGTGCACTTTCGATCAACAAACCTTGCGTCCGAAGAGCTTCGACTGTTTTCTCGCGCGCAATGAAGGAAACATCCGCGCCGGCCGCACTGAGCCGACCACCGTAATAACTACCAACCCCTCCCACACCAAGAATGGCAATCTTCATGCTAGGCAGTTACGNCACNTGGNCCNATTTTTCGCTTAAGTTCGGCCTCGAATTCTTCTCGGGGCATAAAACCAGGNTCGTCTTTAATNGCATCNANAGTCTTCCTTAAAACTTCTTCGTCAGACATNTCTAAATCTAGNTCGTCNCCATGTGGTTGTGGCACATGCCAAGGAGAGTCAAGATAAACNTCAATCCTGTTACCTTCAGGATCNCGAAAATANATCGACCAGGCNTTGCCATGATTAATCCCAATGAAATCGGTGACACCTNCCTCCTGAACACGCCGACTCATCTCTCGTAGTTCGTCGAGAGATGCAACCTCAAACGACATCTGATTAATAACACTGTANTCTGCATCCNTNGGTCGTCCAGTTGCGAGCACAAGCTGATGATGAGCNTCAGGTCGACTACTCAAAAANACAAGATCNATCGGAAATTTAAATGCTTTTCCCCGATCAGTNACCACCAGTCCCATCACNNTGGTATANAAATCTTCCATCCGNGGTAAATCNTGAACATGGATACCCATNTGACTCAGGANNGGNCGNACNGTTAGNCTCGGCGACGAACTCATAACTCACGCTCGATTCGATGNGTTAAAGTTCCAATGTTTTCAACGATGATTTCGACAACATCACCGACCTGCATAAACACNGGAGGGGTNCGTTTAAACCCAACGCCGCCAGGCGTTCCGGTAACAATNACATCGCCNGGTTCNAGCGTNGTCCAAGTCGAACAATANGCAATAAGTTCCGCNACCGAAAACACCATNTCCTTNGTATTTCCGTGNTGCATCACTCGACCATTCAANCGGGTTGATAAATCTAANACCTGCGGGTCTNGAATTTCATCAGCCGTNACCATCCAAGGACCGAAACCACCTGTCGAGTTAAAATTCTTCCCTGCTGTGATTTGTCGCGTATGACGCTGCCAGTCTCGAACACTNCCATCGAGATAGCACGAATAACCGGCCACGTGTTCCAGGGCTTCCCCTGCAGGAATCGCATGCCCGCCCTTTCCAATGATTGCNGCGAGTTCACATTCGAANTCCAAATTGTCTGANACTTTTGGCATGACCACCGGTTGTTGATGGCCNACCTGAGACGCAGCCACCCGGATAAACCACGCTGGATTCGCAGTTTTATCTCGACCAGTCTCAGCAATATGGTCGTCGTAGTTAAGTGCCACAGCCAGAATCTTGTCAGGATTAGGAATAACCGGTAAGAATGNAATTTCATCGAGCGANTGATCTCCAGTTTGNCCCTCCGCAGCACTTCGAGCNTCATCAAGCGCATTCAAGGTCAATACATCTCTTAGTGTTCGATGCGTTGGAGGCAACCGNTTACGCAGGTCAACCACTGAATCATCAACCACAACACCGTATGTCTCACGATCTCCTACTCGATACGAAACGATCTNCATCGTCACAATCTCCTCGAATAATTCACCTTNCGTTCNGACTGCCAATAAATACGTNTGTNAGCNTGAATATTTTACACNGTCTTACCTTGNTCCTTTTTTTACTCCTATCGCAGCCCATCTTCACCAACAACGTCAGCAGCGGCCAAACCACCGATTCGNGCATGGANCCGCGCGCCTGTCGCCATCGCGAGGGCGTAAAGAATTTCATTNGCACGNGGNCNATCGTGCNCNCCCACCTCAATCGAACTCATATGGCTNCGAACATATGCCGCTCGAACGTGCCCTAGTGGTATCATCAGNCGAGCACCGANAGCACCAATCATCTTCGACGACGGNACAATGGCTTTCGTNCCCCCAAGAACTTCTCGCATCCCCCATCCACCGGCCTCGTGCCATAGTGCGCCATGTTCCAATTCACCCTCAGATCCAACTATCGCACCTTTACCATAGGATTCGACTGCGCTAGNCTCNACACCAAGGGCAGTAATAAGTTTTTTGGCGAGTTCTTTGCCGAGAGGCTTCAATTCAGCCATCATTGGCATAAGATCTGGCTCGAANCGCCCAGCGTANGGNTTNTTNACGACAGCAAAGATGGNNCCTGCATGAAGCGGAGACTCGACGGGCGGTCCGCCATCATGCCGCACAGATTCGACAGTTACNACTATCTTACGAATGTCCACAAGTGTCATGACNATACCTCGAACGCAGATTCAGGACTCCATTGATGAACACTAGACTCAGGTCTAGTATACCNGCCGTATANCGACCANGGNGCGAGTCCAGGACAACTATTCTGGCCGCTACAACCCTCGCTTTNTCCTTATCCGTTACACTGCCAGCNACAGAATTGCTGGTTAACAGCTTTTGGACCCCNTCACACCTTATGCGTCAGGAGGTNTTCGACCGATGGGCTGCAGATGTNGAACGAGTGACTGAGGGGCGNGTAACCAGTAGATTTCCNACGAGCACNTTAGCTCCACCGTCACGGCANTGGCATATGGTCACCTCAGGTATTGCTGACGTTGCCATCGTTTTCAATGGCTTTGAACGCAACAGATTGCATTTACCGACCATTGCAGATCTGCCATTTGGAACACCNAGTGCCGAATCAGCTTCGGTAGCCCTTTGGCGGACGTACAAACGTTACTTTGAGNCGGNGAATGAGTATTCNGGAGTCAAGTTATTAGGTTTAATGACTCACTCGGGTGGTGATCTTTATAGCCTNACNACTCCAATTAGAAACGTAGCCGATCTGNCTGGCATGAAAATCCGTACAACCGACGGAAGCTCGTCTGATGCAATGCAGGCATTGGGTGCTGTAGCGGTACCATCGTCTGGTATTGGCGCATACCAGCTTGTNTCTCGAGGAATTGTCGATGGTCTCATTATGCCAACTGGAGACATGCGCACATTTAATATGCTGCAACATACTAACTTCGCTGTCGCGATTCCTGGCAAGATCTACAATGGAAGTTTCTCTCTCTTTATGAATATCGATACGTGGAACACCATTTCAAAAACAGATCAANAAGCAATTCTTGAAGTTTCTGGAGAAACCTTTGCTCGTCGTGCACGTGCGTGGGACGACTCAGATGAAAAAGCCATTGAGGAAATGACNCAACGAAACATTAACCGCACACAGGCGACCAAGNATTTCGTTGANGAGTTAGAAGCTNATCTCACCTTCGTGTCTGATGCATGGATCACTGAAGCAAANCGACGAGGCGTTGATGGTCAAGCAGCACTTGCATTCTTTCGANCTGAGGCCAAGCGGATCGCAGCCGGNACAAGCACAGAGCCATGAAAATNCTAACTNCCCTCTCAAANACTAAGCTTGAAGCTNTACTGGACCAAACACTCCTTAGTATTTCAGCATTTGTGATGTTCGTNATGATGGCACTGACNTTCATCGACGTGCTCGGTCGATATATTTTCGCGGCGCCACTACCAGGCGCATTCGAAATGATTCAATTNNTGATGCCTTTTCTAATTTTTTCTGTTCTACCAATCCTGACAAAAGAGGACAGTCATATTATGGTCACCGTCCTCGATAGTATCCTGTCGCCCCGTGTGCGGNGGATGCAGGCACTTGTNGTCCANNNTGCAAGNGGANTAGCNNTNGGATTCNTCTGTTGGNGCCTTTGGGNACAAGGACAAAANNTGAATGANGGNCTCTACGTCAGNGGTTACCTAGGNTGGCCAATCGGACCTNTTGCCTACGCTATGGCCGCATTGTGCTTCATCACATTATTGGTACANATTGTTAAACTCTGGNACCATCTGANGTCGCATGACTGAAGCACTCATTGCTTTGACAGCGGTACTTGTGNTTGCGGTNGCNCGCATTCCACTTGGTTTTGCTATGGCAATCGTAGGCACCATCGGTTTCGCCGCCCTTCGAGGTCCCATCGCTGCAGTAGAAACGGTCGGACAACTCATNTTAGACTTTTCAATGAGTTACACGTTTGCAGTNCTTCCAATGTTNGTCTTNATGGGTGCCNTCGTTCACCGGTCAGCCCTCTCGAAAGATCTCTATGAGGCTTCATACGCTTGGCTGGGACACTTTCGTGGGGGGTTATCGATGGCCACTGTTGCTGCCTCAGCTGGCTTTGGAGCGGCCTGTGGCAGTTCAGTGGCTACGGCCGCCACGATGGGACGAGTCGCTTTACCCTCCATGCGACGATTTGGTTACGACCCGGGATTAGCGGCAGGCACGATTGCAGCAGGAGGCACACTTGGCATCCTAATTCCACCGAGCATGAGTCTGGTTGTTTATGGATTCTTAACCCAACAAGACATTGGTCGCCTATTTATTGCTGGCATCGTGCCAGCCCTAATCACTGTAGTTTTATATTTCTGCGTCATAGCAATTGTAACGCGCCTAAAGCCACAAGCAGGACCGCCAGGACCACGAACGGCCTGGCCGGACCGTTTTCGTAAACTTGGAAAAGTCTACGGTGTCTTGCTTCTGTTCGTACTGGTTCTGGGCGGTATCTATTTTGGGGTATTTACACCCAACGAAGCGGGTGGTGTCGGCGCAGTTGGGGCATGCCTCATAGCTATTTCAAGGCGACACTTGAACTGGCAAGCGTTCGTGGACTCATTAATTGAGGCCGCACGAACAACCACCATGGTCTTTAGTGTTGCATTTGGCGCTGTTATTCTTTCAAATTTTGTTACCGTCGCAGGACTGCCGGAAACGATAGCGAATGGCATTAATGCCCTAAACCTTCCAGGACTCGTCATTATTATTACTATCTGCTTGGTGTACATCCTATTAGGCTGCGTCTTTGATGGACTGGCCTTACTATTTCTCACAGTCCCAGTCTTTGCACCAATGGTGGTGACACTGGGATACGATTTAATCTGGTTTGGTATCGTCGTGATTATTGTTTCTGAAATTGCACTGATCACGCCGCCTATCGGCATGAACGTGTTCGTGCTGAAGTCAATGAACCCAGAGTTGTCCCTCCGAACGATTTTTGGAGGAATTGCACCTTTTCTTATCGCAGATCTCGTACGATTAATGATTGTGCTGCTAGTTCCTGGCGTTGTTCTTTTTCTACCACAACTCATGCGATGAATTACCCTGCAGAACTTCACAGCATCGGCAACGACCATGGCTAAAAATATTTTGTTAATCATGTGTGACCAACTTCGTGCGGATTACCTTTCATGTGAGGGACATCCCACACTCCAAACACCAAATATCGATAAACTAGCATCGCGTGGGGTACGCTTCACTCAAGCGTACGCTCAAGCTCCAATCTGCGGTCCATCCCGAAGCTGCTTCTACACCGGGCGGTACATGTCGAGTCATGGATCTACTTGGAATTGGGTACCACTTCCAATCGGCGAACAAACACTCGGCGATTTTCTTCGACCACACGGTTATCGCGTTGCCGTCACCGGTAAGACACACATCGCTGCCGACCTAGATGGCATGCGCCGACTTGGAATCGATCCCAAATCGGAAAAGGGATTCTTAATTGGACAGGGCGGATTCGAGCCATTTGCTCGTCATGACGGTGTTCACGCTACACCTAAATCGTCAGCTCACTTAGCCTATAACGACTTTCTCAGGCGGCACGGTTACGAAAGCAAGAATCCCTGGCAGGATTACGCCAATTCAGTGACATGTCCAGACGGTACAATTGCTAGCGGTTGGTATCTACGAAATTCGAACAAGCCATCGAGAGTCGCTGATGAACATTCTGAAACTGCGTTCATTACTGACCGTGCGATGGACTTTATTCGTGAGCAACGCGACCAGCCCTGGTGTTTGCACCTCTCCTACATCAAACCACATTGGCCATATGTTGCATCAGCACCGTACCATCAACTCTTTCACCCTGACGACTGTCTTCCAGTGCATCGACTTGAAGAGGAACGTATTAATCCGCACCCTGTCTATCAGGCATTCATGAACAATGAGGTCTCGAAGACGTTCAATCGAGACGAAGTCCGGCGCACGGTCGTGCCGACCTACATGGGACTCATAAAACAAATTGATGATCACCTCGGACGACTATTCAGTTTTCTCGAAGCAGAACATCGCATGACTGACACAATGATCGTGTTCACCAGCGACCACGGTGATTATCTAGGCGACCATTTTCTTGGTGAAAAAGAGCTCTTTCATGACTGTGCGGCGAGGCTCCCCCTCATCCTGTACGATCCAGATACGTCAGCTGACCCGACACGAGGTACGGTAAACGATACACTTATTGAATCGATCGACCTCCTACCCACATTCCTCGAATCCTGTCACCTAGACCACGCTGATCACATCCTTGAAGGAGAATCCCTCATACCACTGGTGCGTGGTGCCAAGGCACGTCGCCACCACGATGACGTCTTTAGTGAACTCGACTATGCGTATTACGACACCCGCCGACAACTCAATCTCGAGCCAAGTGAAGCTCGTAGCTATATGATCAGGACAAAGGATTGGAAATATATCTATCATCGACACTTCCGGCCCCAACTTTTTGACCTCAAAAATGATCCAGGTGAGTTCGTTGATTTAGGTGGTGAAACGAGCCGTGTATCAGTACTTAAGGAATTGGCTGATCGGATGTTCCTCAGACTGCTACAGCTTAAATCTCGCGTAACGGAAAGCGACTCGACTGTCGATGCTCGCACTGATGTCGTCAAAGACCGAGGAATTTACATTGGACGGTGGTAATCAATTTCCAGTTCTCCACGAGTGATTATTCAGTGAAAGGATTAACAAATGAGTAANCGANCTCCAACACTGGACACTCTCGCTGTCTGGGCTGGAGAAGATGGGNTGACCGAATCAGAACACTTGGGCACTCAAGTCCCAATNGTCCAAAGCGTTGCGTTCGGGTACAAAGACATTCAACATTGGCAGGANGTCGCACAAGGNAAAAAACCTGGGCATATCTATAGTCGAAACACGAATCCGACNGTAGCAGCCTTCGAAGATAAAATACGACAACTTGAAGGTGCCGAGACTGCCATTAGTTTTGCCACCGGTATGGCAGCCATAAGTAATAGCTTGTTTGCGCTCCTCTCGCCAGGCGATCGNGTCGTNTCANTNGACGATACTTATGGTGGGACAAGAAAACTCTTTCTTGAGTTTCTACCTCGATTTCAGATTGATGTTCAATTAGTTGCTACAGACGACCCTACTGCCATTGAGACTGCAATTGCTGATGGCTGTAATCTCCTNTACCTTGAAACACCTACAAATCCAACACTGAAGATCTTAGACCTTCATAGACTACTTAAGGCTGGTCGTGATGCAGGAGCCGTCACTGTCGTCGACAACACNTTCGCAACACCTATTAATCAAAATCCCTTAAATGTCGGTGCTGATCTCGTTATCCACAGCGCGACCAAATTTCTGGGAGGTCATGCAGATGCGCTTGGTGGTGTNGNCTGTGGCACTACAAACCTCACCGACCAAATCTATCATTATCGTGAGATAACTGGTGCCGCTCTGGACCCAATGGCCGCTTATCTCTTATTACGTGGAATGAAGACGCTTCACCTCAGAATCGAACGCCAGAACAGTTCAGCACTAGCAATTGCACGTTTCCTTAAAGGTCATCCCCATGTATCAGCCGTACATTATCCAGGCCTCGAGTCACACCCGGAACACGCGATTGCTAGAAAGCAGATGCGTGGATTTGGCGGAATCCTCAGCTTCGAACTAAGTGGTGGTGTCAAGGCAATGCGCCGTATGCTACCTCGATTACGNTACGCACACCTCGCTGCCAACCTCGGCTCAGTTGAAACNGTAGCAGGTCCACCATCCACCACTAGTCATGTTGAACTGAGTGCTGAAGAACGAGCNGCCGCTGGCATCCCGGAGGGACTCGTTCGCTATTCAGTTGGAATCGAAAACNCAGAAGACCTTATCGCTGATCTTGAACAAGCCCTAGACTAAGAATCCGAATACTCTCCCTCTTACGGAGTCAGAGGTATTTGCGTGTTAGGCTCAAATTTGAAAAGAGCAACAGACACTGCAGTTTCGATCGAGTCAACGAAATGCATAAAGACCGGTGCGACAAGACCGCCGAAAGCATCGATACCACTGTAATCGCCAAAAAANATCTCNTCGTTAGACGAAAAAGCAGGTAAAGCTATAGCATGATTGACAAAGGTGCGGCCACCATCAACACTCCGTGCAAGTAACACCCTTGTCAGCGTGCCCTTAAGCCCGTCCCGATCATAAAAGATGACGTTCACCGACCCATCAACTGGATCGATCGCNANCCACGTAAACATTTGCTCCACCTTATTGCCAACGGCGTCTGTGTTNACGCGCACTGCGCCTGTCCACGTTTCACCTGCGTCTCGAGACGCCATGATAAACACGTCAGGATCTCCATGCCGCTCATCGATCCAATTAACGTACACCGANCCATGATTAGGGCCTCCACTGTANTCNACACGAGTAACCGGCATTCCGTTATGACGACTGANTCCTGCTATGTCAATATCCCAACCTCCTGGTGTTGCCATGATTACTTTGTCGTCACCGAAGGTCCAACCCCCATCACGCGAACNGTCAAAAACTAAACCCGACGGTCCCGCCCACACCACATAGACGTCACCATTGACACCAACAGCCGGCATCGCACCCTCAACCGTGCCATCGCTATCAACAGCATCGCCAGGAACATCTGAAATTCGTACAGGGGCTNNAAANGTCTNTCCAGCATCTGAAGAATGGCTGAAGAAAATATGGGACTGATCGCCTGGGTCGTGACTTCCATACACATCGAAGCGAGTCCACGCAATATAAACATTACCTTGGTGCCGCGAATTCTTGATTCGGTCAACAACAACGTATGGCTTATCCTCGAACGGCATAACGGTATTCCGGTGATCAACCACAGCGACAGAATCCGTCCAACTCGCCCCGCGATCCGATGACGAGGTTACAAAAATCCCATTCGCTGGTGCTTCAGGTCGTACGTCTCGAAGTCCACGAAAAGCGATAAAGGCATGATGCGCTACGCCATCGGCAGAAAAAGCGACTGAGTCGTCTCCCTGTGTGCGTCGAACAGGATTGATAACACGACGAGTTCGCCAAGTGATGCCTTCATCTTCGCTAACATAATCGAAACTTGTGGAACGTCCTCCATTGGCACTACTGCGTGCACGAGAAACCACGATCAGATTACGAGGATCAGTAGGATTAATCGCAATTGACACTTCATTTGCATTACTNACCGCAGGATCTGTAACTCTCACTACTCGGTGCGACTGAGTAAAGACTGTCGCACTTATNGACACAAGAACCGTCACAAATAGNTACCGATAGAAAGCCATAATCCGATCCTACTCGACCTGCAATCTAAGTCTCATTGATTAGCGCCAATTTCAGCCTGAAAGCTTGGTCGCTAGAGTTTAGATGGATGAAAAGGAGCTATAATCTGATACTTTGGTCGACATTATTGCTGTTTCTAGGGAGGTCATTCCATGACTAGCGTATTATGTCGGGCACTTCGTCTCATCAGCATCTTTGGCCTTATTGCCATGGTCACTGATGTGCCAATTGCTGCCCAAACATCCGATGTTCCCCCAACCTACGCCCTNATCAACGCACGCATCGTACCAGTGAGCGCGCGTCCGATCCAATCGGGAACACTTCTCCTACGCCATGGCAAGATAGCCGCACTCGGCCAGGATGTTGACCCGCCACAAGATGCGATTGTAATGGACGCCAAGGGCTGGACACTGTATCCAGGGTTCATTGACCCTCACACAACAATCGGCATGGCGGAACTACCAAGTCTTGAACAGGACAACGCCGCACGTGCACGTAATATTCAAGCCCGGCAACGGAACGGTGAACCAACACCAGGACTCACACCCCAGCTCACTTCAATCAGTACCTATGAATCTGATGGTCATGCTCTGCAAGCCGCGAGAAATGCTGGCATCACGGCCGCCGCCATCGCACCACCATTTGGCGTTTTCAAAGGACAAAGTGCCATCGTAACTCTAGGTGACGGCCTCTTAAACGATAAAGTTCTTCGGAGCCACTGGGCGCAGCATCTAGGCTTTGAACGATTTCGNGGTGAATACCCAAGCACTCTTATGGGTGTGATGGCNACAATACGTCAACATTANCTCAATGCACAGTGGTACGGCGAGGCGTGGAATCGCTATNGAAACCAACCCANCACCATCGACCGGCCTAACTATGATGAAGCCCTTGAGTCACTTCAGACTTCCGCTGCTGGCGAACAGCCAGTTGTCTTCACAGCATGGACTGAAAACGAGATTCGGCGTGCCTTGAAGCTAGCCGACGAACTCGGNCTCAACATGATCGTCAACGGCGCAGTNGAAGNCTGGCGTGTCGCCAGCGCGCTCAGANCNAGCAATCGACCTGTCCTAGTCTCACTTGACCTGAGACCCCGTCAAGGCCCAGTAGGCTTCGGCAGCGNTGGTGGAACTANCCCAACNGACGANCCGACNCTAGAAGATGTCAATGAAGCCAAGTCAAACGCGGGCCGGCTCTACTCTGCAGGCGTCACAATNGCCTTTACCGGACANGGGCTAGATGATCCTTCAAACTTTCTAAACAACTTCCGTACCGCNGTCGACGCAGGAATGTCTCGTGATGGGGCTCTTCGNGCATTGACGATTACCCCCGCAGAAATTCTTGGCGTAGACGATGTGCTGGGGTCACTCGACGTCGGCAAAACGGCCAACGTTGTCGCTATCAAAGGGGATATTTTTGACGCGGACGCTGAAGTCGANGCNGTCTGGATTGACGGAACCTACTATGACCTTGGACCAAATNACAACAAAGATCCAGAACGCCAAGTCGCGAACAACGAAGAGGAAAATGCTGATACGAACCAATTGAAAAGTCGCGAGGAGGTCGAAAGACGTGCACCAGTCGGTCCGCTAGATGGCGAATTCCCTGTTACGGCAGTACGTCATGGCACGGTCATGACTGTTGTCGGAAACATAATCTCTGGAGGCACCGTTCTCATTGAAAATGGCAAGATCNCTGCTGTCGGTCCTGATAGTCAAGTTACTGTGCCAGCTGGTGCAAGAGAAATCGACGCTACCGGCATGTGGGTTACCCCTGGACTACTNGATGCNCACTCGCACATGTCGATTGAAGGAGGCGGNAACGAAGGCGCCGACTCCGTCACNCCTGAAGTCCGTATTATNGATGTAATCAACCATCGCGACGAGTCACTCTTTCGTGCGCTCGCTGGTGGTGTCACCACGATCAACGTCTTACACGGTTCGGCCAACACCATCGGTGGNCAGAACGCTATTTTGAAGCTGCGTTGGGGTAAGTCGGCAGACGAACTACTGTTTNANAACGTAACTCGAGGCGTAAAGTTTGCGCTCGGTGAAAACCCGAAGCGGGCGAGAGCTGTGGAACGGTATCCGAGNACCAGAATGGGTGTCGAATTCACATTGCGAAAGAGTTTTGCNGAGGCCCGTGAGTACCANGCGAAGTGGGANGAGTACGAAGCAACCCGCTCACGGGGCGTGGATGCTCTAGCACCGAGGCGCGACCTGAGNCTTGAAGCTCTTTCGGANATTATGAAGGGCAACATCCTTGTACATGCCCACTCCTACCGTGCCGATGAAATCTTAATGCTCTTACGAGTTGCGGAGGACTTCGGATTTAGAATTGCCTCGCTCCAACACGTGCTTGAGGGTTACAAGGTGGCTGATGAAATTGCAGCCCACGGTGCCGGCGCGTCAACGTTCACGGATTTTTGGGGATACAAAATGGAAGCATGGGACGCCATCCCATACAACATGTCAATTATGTACGAACGTGGNGTTACTGTCTCCGTAAACTCAGATTCCAANGAACGGGTCCGTCGAATGTATGTAGAAGCAGCAAAAGCCGTCAAGTACGGTGGNGTGCCAGANCAAGAAGCTCTNAAAATGATCACGTTAAACGCTGCGAAACACTTCGGAATTGANGACCGNGTNGGCTCGNTCGAAGTGGGTAAAGATGGCGATCTTGCTATCTTCACGGCACACCCCTTCTCAGGTAACACGCGCGTTCANTACACGATCATCGATGGTCAGCTCTACTTCGATCGTAANCTCGTAGAAACCACCGAGGATGTNTTGGCAAGTGNGGAACCCCTTGTCTCAACGGAGNGTGTTANCGAANACACCAATCGAATCATCGACTGGACACCGCCCATCCTATCGCCTATGGTGCGCGCTCAGGTAATGCCTTCTGGTTATGGCGATGTCACTGAACCAGTAGTGACTGCCGATACAACCCCAATCGCTATCGTTGGCGGACGAATTCTAACAATGACCGGTACGCCAATTGAGCGCGGTACGATTGTCGTTCAGGGCGGTCGTATCACTGCGGTCGGTGCAGACGTTCAGACCCCAGCGGATGCTCATGTCATTAACGCCACCGGTATGACGGTCACCCCAGGCATGATTAATGCTGGAACGGTGATTGGACTTTCCGAAATCGGNTCGATCGCAGCAACAAACGATNCGTCTGAACTTGAAGAAATCAACAGTCATATCAAAGCATCAGTGGCNATTCACCCCGATTCAGAAATGATCCCANTCGCCCGAGCCAACGGAGTGACAACAGCCATTGCAGCNCCACANGGTGGNCTCATCCAAGGTCANAGTGCNCTCATTGACATGGCNGGCTGGACCCCANCCGAGGTTGTCGCGCGCAGTCCGCTTGCTATGCATATCGATTTNCCAGAGCGTGAAGGNGGNGGTGGCTTTGGCGGTGGAGGCCAAAGTCAAGAACANGTCGACGCGCAATTGGAAACGCTNCGACNNTGGATGCACCGAGCCCGTGCCCACGCAGGNGCCCTNGCAGCNGAAATGNNCACTNCNACANANCAGACNTATACNCTCGACGCACTCGTTCCTGTTGTGTTAGGGGAACTACCAGTAGTACTCGACGCNTCGAGNGAAGAAGGCATTAAGTCGGCACTGGCGTTCATTGAAGAGTTCCANCTCAGNGGCATTTTNGCTGGAACTCGAGATATCTGGAAGGTCGTGGACGAGATTGCCAAGGCTGGTGTNCCAGTAATTCTTGGTCCTATTCAGTCNCAACCGGCCGATGGCGATCCCTACGANACCATCTTCGTAGCAGCCAAACTGCTTCACGAAGCCGGAATTCCATTCGCATTCCGAACNGGTGGCGCCACGGCCGCACGCAACCTGCCAGACCACGCAGCGCTCGGTGTTGCCTTCGGCCTCCCGAGAGAAGCAGCGTGGCACGCNNTGACNCGAGGTGCAGCAGAAATACTTGGTGTNGGTCATCTGTATGGTTCAGTCGAAGAAGGGATGATCGCAAATCTCGTCATTTCTGATGGNGANCTCCTCGANATTCCGTCACAAGTGAAACATGTTTTGATTCGNGGNCAAGAAGCANCNTTGGGNACACACCACACACGTCTCTGGGAGCAATACAGCNCACGACCCCAACCAAAACAATGAGNGATCACTGATGNCTTNNACCACTTNTGCTCTATCGCTGAAGGCTNCTATTCATANATTGTCGCAAAAGNAGGTTGCCATTCTTCANTAGGAGTGACATGAAAGCATCTCAACNCTTCACCATATGTTTGCTCGTCTTTTTGGCATTATCTGAAGTCCCAATGCCGGGTCAAGAAGCTCGAGAACGTTGGGAACGAATGAACCAGATCCGGCGTGAGAAATTCGACCAGATTTTGCCTGAAGTCATGCGTGAAAACGGAATCGACATGTGGATCACGATGATCCGTGAAGCAAACTACGGCACTCTCTATCTTGACTTCGGTCAGGGTTACACAGGTAACACTGGTTACTATATTTTTACTGACCGGGGTGGTGAACGGATTGAGCGAGCTGCCTTAGGCATCACTGGCTATCGAATTCGACAATCAGGTGCCTATGACCTGTTCGAATCAGCCAACCGCCTGGCCGACTTCGTTCAAGAACGGCAACCAAAACGCATTGGCATCAATACTTCTCGAGCAATCGGGCCGATCGATAACCTAACATATGCCGGTTATCAGCAATTAGTCGAAACGCTTAACGAGCCGTACGCCTCCCGCTTAGTTTCAGCTGAGAAATTAGTTTCNGATTTTCGCTCGCGTCGAACAACAACCGAGATTGCAGCGTTCGCTGAGGCTGGTGAGCTCTCCCGACAGATCGCTGAGCGCGCCCTCTCGAATGAAGTAATCACACCAGACGTCACGATGTTAGAAGACGTCGCTTGGTGGATGATGGACCAGCTACTCGATCGTGGCCTAGACACCTCATTTGGCTTACCGTCGGTCTACATTACCGGCCCCAACGGAATCGAAGCAACCTCGAGTGAACGAATCATCCGTCGAGGTGACTTACTAATGATCGACTGGGGCGTTGGTTTTTTGAACATGTATACGGACATGAAGCGGATCGCATACGTACTCATGAATGGCGAATCCACGGTCCCAGCTAGCTTCCAAAGGGCCTTCGATCAAGGCCGGAAAGCACGAACCATCATTACCGAAACCATCCGCCCAGAAATCGCTGCTGCACAAGCCGAACAGGAGATCTACGATGCATTGGCGGAAGCCGGATTCCAAAGAATAGATTTCAATGAACCAACCGACAATCCCGATGTAACCGATGTAGTCATTGGATCGCATTCGGTTGGAAATTCTGGGCATGGAATTGGCCCATCCATCGCATTTTTTAACCCAGTCCGCATTGAATATACACTCCGCCCCACTAATCTTCTGTCAATTGAGCTTTTCGCTTACACGGCCGTAGCAGAATGGAACAACAAGAAAGTGAGAATCCCGCTTGAAGATGATGCTGTGCTGACCGCTCGCGGCATTGAGTGGCTATATCCAATTAACGAACGAATCCTCCTAATTCGCTAGGATTCCCTCCTTTTTGATTTATACCTTGCAATTTATTTATTTTTCTTTACTATACCGTATAGTAAATATAATTAAGCCATCAAACGGAGGCTCTGACCAGTGATTACATCCACCGAAACGACCCGTTTTACAGGCCCTGGGCGTCCAAGGGATCCCAATGTGAATCAGGCTATCCTTGCCGCAACATTACGACAGCTTGCTAAAGATGGTTACGGGCGGATGTCAATGGATAGCGTCGCTACAGAAGCCGGTGTTACAAAGCCGACTGTGTATCGACGGTGGGCTAGCAAGGCTGACTTAGCNACTGCTGCTCTTGCCGAATTGCAAGTTGAAGAAGCGCAGCCCTCCTCTGGCAACGCCCCGACTGATCTACGAGCCGTCCTCACAACCTTGCAACGTTCGCTATGCCGTCCGAATGGTATAGCTATTATTGGCACGGTGATGGTCGAAGAGCATCACACTCCAGAACTGATTACGNTATTCAGACAACGTGTCGTTCGGCCACGTCGAGCAATGTTGCGCCACGTTTTGGAAGAAGCTGAAATACGCGGTGACCTCCGTAACGATGCCGACATCGACACGGCAGTCAGCATGCTCATTGGGTCATTCTATGCACACTACCTGACAGGCGAGAAGATTCCTCGTGACTGGCCTCGGCGAATAGTGCAAACGGTCTGGGAGGGCATCGCCAAAAGTCCTCAAGCATCAAAAAGAAAATAAAAAGGACGAAAAATGAGAGCCTGCACGTCTCTCTGTATGTATTCCACTTTTTGACAACCGCTAGAGATAGAGCTAGTGGTGCCCTCCAAGACACCCGTCACGTTATTGCCTTTGCGGCCTCCTGAAACTCTCATGCCGATTTCGAATCTAGGGGTCCTAGGAATTAGGCNCTGGGAACCTAAGNCCTTCTGAGCTATGATTAGCCGCACGAAGTCCACTTTTCTACTAATCCGAAGGAGCACGACATGACCGCGCATNCATCACGAGACCGCAACGGTATCAGCCGACGGAATTTCGTAAGTTTATTGGCCGCCAGCGGGTCAGCCACCTTATTGGGGCAGAAAGGCTTGGCGTTCGAAAGCCCAGTGCCACTGCCTCAAACACCAACGATTCCTGATGAGGCGTTTTGGCGGTCTGTCCGTGAACAATTCGTGATGCCAACCGATGTCAGCGTCATAAACGCTGCAAACCTCTGCCCATCTTCTATTCCTGCTCTCAACGCGATGTATGAAAATACGAAGGACATAGACGGTGACCCATCATTTCAGAACCGTGGCAAGATGGGACAGGGCAAAGTCAATACACGAAAGATTCTGGCCGACTATCTACACGTCACTCCAGAGGAAATTGTCATC
>NZSH01000008.1 GCA_002696705.1 Woeseiaceae bacterium
ACGCCAAAGGAGACGGTGTGCTCCAAAACTACGTACTGGCGCATATGTGGAGCGACATTGCCTCATCGAATGGCTCTAAAACCGCAAGTGAGAACAGAAAAATAATTAGGGAGAAAATGTCTACCTCCCAAATCGAAGAGGCACAGCAACTCGCCAGAGACTGCATGAAAAAGAGCTACAAAGGTTGCTGAGGTTATTCCTGTCCATATTTATCACCCAGTTGATCACAGCCACCCTTCGTCTATATACCCCTCAGAGAGTGATTAATTTAAGTCAGATCTCTAAAACGCGCCGGCTTGATGACAGCTTGCGGGCGCACGATAAATGCAGCTAAAGCGTCGGAACCGTCCCAACAAGAACTGCGGGCAGTTTTTCCTGGGTTGTTCTACCCTACGGACTGGTGGTTTGATCCTCAGCTTGTGGCCCGGGCAGGAATGCACCAGTCTCAATATTAACTTCGGAGGTTCTGCCAAGTGATTAATTCAGCTTTGAATTGTGCTGAATCCCCACCGGCAGTCATTGGTCGCTAACCCGTGGGTAACTATGTGTAAGCAGGTTATCCATCGCCGTCACAGAAGGGAACACGTTTTTGGGAAAAACGAGTGATCGGTTTCTTGCCGGGATTGTCAGGGCCGTCGAAGGATTGAACGAACGTGTCGGTCGTGCGACCTCTTGGCTAGTGCTGACGATGGTGCTCAATACTTTCATCGTCGCCGTGCTCCGTTACGGGCTCAATGTTGGCTGGGTGTGGTTCCAGGAACTGTATGTCTGGATGCACGGCACCATCATCATGGTTGCCGCCGGCTACACCCTCTTACATGACGGCCACGTCCGGGTCGACATTTTCTATAGGGCGGCGAAAACACGCACCAAGGCGTGGATCAACTTACTTGGCGTCGCCTTTTTTCTGATGCCCATGGTGACAAGTGCAGCCTGGGTCATTTGGCCCTATGTGCTGCTGTCTTGGCAGCGGCTGGAGACGTCGCGGGAGGCGGGAGGCATGCACGGTCTCTTCCTTTTGAAGACGACGATGCTGATTTTCTGCGCTTTGTTGCTGTTGCAGGGCGTGGCACTGGCGGCGAGAAGCTTTCTGATCTTAAGAAACGGCAAGGTACCAGACATCATCGGCGGCAATGGCAGGTTGGGAGACTGATGTGACTACCCCAGAAGTCATGAGCTTGCTTCTCCTGACCACCGTTTGCGCGGGAATGCTTATAGGGTTCCCCGTGGCATGGACACTAGCGGGAATCGCCATGCTGTTCGCGTTCCTGGGTGCAGCGGTCGGTGTTTTCGACGTGATCTTCCTCACCGCCATTCCGTCGCGGTTCTTTGGCGTCATGAGCAACGAGGTACTGGTCGCGGTCCCCCTGTTCGTCTTCATGGGTGTGATGCTCGAACGCTCTAAGATCGCCGAGGACCTACTGCAGACTATGGGGCAGTGTTTCGGAAAATTACGAGGAGGGCTTGGGATCTCGGTGACCCTAGTCGGCATGTTGATGGCGGCATCAACAGGGATCGTCGGTGCCACGGTGGTGACCATGGGATTATTAAGCCTTCCGAGCATGCTGCGGGCCGGCTACGACCACAAGCTCGCCTGCGGCACGATCTGCGCCTCTGGGACACTCGGTCAAATCATCCCACCATCCATTGCGCTGGTAATTTTGGGCGATACCCTAGCCGGCACTTATATGGAATCGCAGCTTGCCAGCGGTAATTATGATATCCAACCCTTCAGCGTCATCGATCTCTTCGCCGGCGCCCTGTTGCCAGGGTTGGTGCTGGTAGCATTATACACGGTTTGGTTGATTTNNATTGCCGTCATTCGTCCCGACACCTGCCCCCCCTATTATAAAGAAGGAATATCGTTCCGAACCCTCGCCGTTCAAATCGTGAAGGCACTACTACCGCCGGCGTTTCTCGTGGTTGCGGTGTTAGGGGCTATCCTCGGTGGCCTCGCGACGCCAACAGAAGCGGCGTCTTTCGGTGGCGTTGGCGCAATCTTGTTGGCGGTGTCCAAGCGGCAGCTTAACCGCGAGGTCCTCACGGACGTCCTCCATACCACGACACGCATCAGCGCCATGGTTTTCGGAATTCTTCTCGGAGCGTCCCTGTTTTCCCTGACATTCAGGGGGTTCGGTGGTGACGTGATGGTGCAGAATTTCCTAAATAGCCTACCCGGCGGGTTCACCACNGCCATGGTCGTTGTAATGCTGGTAATGTTCCTGCTTGGTTTTGTTCTCGATTTCATTGAGATCGTATTCATAGTTGTGCCAATCGTGGCNCCGGCGCTTTTGGTGGCCGGCATCAGCCCCGTATGGCTNGGTGTAATGATGGCNGTGAACCTTCAGACCAGCTTTCTCACNCCGCCGTTCGGGTGGGCGCTGTTCTATCTTCGGGGTGTNGCGCCAGATCAGATCCGAACGGCTGAGATTTACAAGGGCGTAGCGCCTTTCGTGGTGATCCAGCTCATCAGTCTCGGCGTGCTCGCGTATTTTCCTGAGCTCGCAACATGGCTCCCAAATAAGATCCTCAACTAAAGCCCGCAAACACTGCCNCCCTACTGGATCATTATTTCCTCGGTTGCTTCCGCCTTGTCAAAGGTGCTGACCTCACAGGCCAAGTCAGCAATCAATTTNGGCAGAGACTGGGGGCTATCGACCGACATCGTGACTGTGAATTCTACAGGCGTCATCGGTGGTTCGGTCGCGATCACNTGAAGGTTTCCAGAGGCGATCATGTCCTGATAGANNGTCGACNGGCAAAAGNGTGANCCCCAGGGCNGCGNCNGCCAANGATGACGCAACACCGAAGCTCTTGCATGTNTAAATACGCCGGCACAANGCNTTGCGTGAATGGAACCAATCCTCGATACGGGCATGGTGATAAGATTGGCGGGCCAGCGCTATCACGGGCCAGCGTTGGAGATCTTTCGGGGTAAGCGTCCCAGCGGGAATACCAAGTTTGGGGCTTGCCATCCACACGAACGCCACCGAGCCTAGGGATCTNGGNATCAAGTTATAGCCCGGCATGCGACCGGGAGCCAAAATCAGGTCGAGCGCACCNGCGCGCANNCGNTCAACTANNTCNTCGGTCAGTGCTTCATCGAGCTCGAGCAGAATGTCCGGATAACGTTCATGCAAANTNTGAATCAATTTAGGAAGCCAGGTAACNGAAATCATTTCGGCAACGCCCAGACGGACGATGCCGCGNCGNGTTCCCGGTGCGGCTATTCGCTCGTGAACTTCGGCCGAGAGGTTGAGAAGCTCTTCCGCGTGTTTAAGGAGNTCGCGCCCNTTGCTGGTAATCCGAGCAGTTCGCTGCGAACGGTCGAATAAGCTGACACCTAGGTCCTGTTCAAGATCGTGGATGCGCATCGATACCGTAGACTGCGTGTAATTCAACCGTTCCGCAGCAGCTGTAAAGGAACCTAACTTAGCGGCCCAGTAAAATGTCTCCAACTGCTTCAAGTTAAACATCCCAATCTCCTTTGTTTGCCAGGCTCACCATGGCGATTGGAATCCTCGTTTCCTATTAACGGCTATCCCTCTAGACGCTTCTAGGCTCTTCCCTCACGTGAAGATCCTTATCAGCGATTTCAGAGCGCACCGAGTCTTCGATGTCGAGCAGCAACGCCTGATTCAGCTTGTTGAAAAGGATGCAAAGGCCGATGCGAATTGTTAGCTCGACAATCTGTTGGTCTGAGAAGTGGCTTTTGAGGTCGAGGAAAACACGATCCGGAATTCCCCATGCACGCTCGGTGACTAGGCGAGCGTAATCACGGACCAAGCGTTCCCGCTTGTCTAGGCCGGGGAGTGCATCGTCCAAGATGCCATCTACTGTCTCAGGTGTGACGCCAAGGTCCACTAGTGCGGCCCCGTGGTGGCCGACACAATAGGCGCACTCGTTCACTCGGCTCGAGGTTAAGACAGCAATCTCCACCAGCCGCTTCTCAAGCAATCCGTGGTCGCGCCAGGCATCGATCAAGCCATAGAGATGGCGGAAAGCATCGGGCGCGTGTGCAACTACGCGTGCTTGGTTAGTGAAATCTCCGTAATCCTTGGTGAATTTCTGGTAGAGCGGTATTAGGTCCTGGGGCAGTGCGTTATCGGGTGCGGCGCTGATACGAGCCATGGTTGGTCCCTGTTTGTTATAGCGGTTGACGTCGGGATCTGCACCCCGCCGGAGGATGAAACGGACAGTTTTCCAAAGAGCACAATCCTGGCCACTATCCCATAATGGTGTCTTAAACTATTTTCAGCATGAAACCGGATGAACGTATTAGTCATCAGAATTACTAACAATAAAAGATCATAAAATATCATTTGTTTTGATGTAACGTGCTACGGATGATGAAATGCCTAGCATTCGCAGCAAAGGAAAGATCCAGCGGAATACGATATTTTCCCTATTGCTAGCGAAAATTGCAGATTTCGGGTTAGATGGTTGTTCTAACTGTTTTACCGCCACAAGGGAGGAAATTTGATGAAACGGAGAACACTTTTAAAAGCAGCGTCGGCAACGGCAATCGCTACGGCAGCATCAACACTGCCTAAGCCAGCTATCTCAGCCAACAATCGGAAATGGCGGCTGATTACAACGTGGCCCAAAAACCTGCCGGGCCTCGGCACGGGGGCCCAATATTTTGCCGATCAGGTTACCAAATGCACCGGCGGGCGGCTTTCTATTAAGCTCTACGCATCTGGGGAAGTGGTTCCTGCTTTCGAATCCATTGACGCCGTGGGAGCGGGCACCGTTGAAATGGGTCACGGCGCACCCTATTACTGGAAGGGCAAGTCGCCTGCGACGCAGTTCCTCGCTAATTTTCCCTTTGGCCTCACCGCCCAAGAATACAACGCCTGGTATCACTACGGTGATGGCGCTAAGGTTTGCGACGAAGTCTACCGCGAGCAGTTGGGATGCAAATTTCTTACCTGTGGTAATACCGGCGCGCAGCACGGCGGTTGGTCAAAGAAGGAGATNAAATCACTTAACGATTACAAAGGTTTGAAGGTTCGTATTCCAGGCATTCCCGGCGAGGTGCTGAAGCGGATTGGCTCTACCGTGGTCAATTTACCTGGTAGCGAAGTTGCCGCGGCTTTGGCATCCGGCACCATNGATATGGTTGAGTGGAATAACCCTTATGGCGANGCTTCGATGGGATTTTGGCGCCATGCCAAGTACTACCTAAATCCGGGNTGGCACGANCCNGGNATCTGTNNGGAACTATTCGTCAACTCCAAGGCCTGGGATAGCCTCGAGGACGATCTAAAGGCGATTGTCGAACAGTGCGCCTATTCNACNACGAACGTGATGCTGAGCGAGTTCCAAGCCCGTTCCGGTCCGATGTTGGAGAAATATGTCAAAGAGCACGGCACAATCATTAATCAACTTTCCGATGAAATCTTAACTCAACTGGGTACTGTCACCGGCGAGATCATCTCAGAGCTCACGGCAGCNGACGCCACTAGTGCCAAAGTGTTTAAGAGCATGAACNNNTTCCGGCTATCGCANATGCGGTACACCACCACTTCCGATGGCGATTTTGTCCGTGCACGAAATTTGCCCTACAAGTTTCCAAGCTAACCGAGACACAGTANNGATAACATGCCCCGACCGCCTACTTCATGGCGGTCGGGGTCGTTATCAAGAACAAAAAAGGTGTTCTGGACCTTTATGACTGCTCCTTTAACTTATCGACTCATCATGAAAAACGATAAAAAAACTTTATATTAAATCGATTTTATTGATGTTCATAAATCTAGTATTTTTCCAAGTAACTGATCTCGTTGCCTATCAGGGAATGAGCAGGAGACCGCTGGACTGCTTTGGAAAGGAGAGAGCGTGCCAATTATTGGAGCAGCCGCCCAGTGTGATGAGGAGGTAGCCATTTCAAAGGCTGTCTGTCAGCCAACACTACGTCTCAGTGTCCGGTCGATCACCTACGAGGCTAAGGATATTCTCAGCTTCGAACTGGTTGATTCTGAGGGTGCTAGTCTTCCCGCGTTCACAGCCGGTGCCCATATTGACGTGCATGTCGCCGACGGATTAATTCGCCAGTACTCACTCTGCAACGATCCTGCTGAACGTGGCCGTTATCTCATCGCTGTGCTCAATGAAGCTGAGAGCCGCGGTGGCTCCCTCGCCCTTCATAAAACAATTCAAGAGGGGGACCTTTTGGAGGCATCCAAGCCGCAAAATCACTTCAGGCTTAACTACCAGGCTTCGCGGCATATGCTTTTCGCTGGCGGCATCGGTGTGACGCCGATAATTTCGATGGTTGCCGAACTCGAAGCCCGGGGCGCTGAATACCTGATGCATTACTGCACACGTAACCCGGAAATGACCGCCTTCAAGCGCCTACTGGATCCCTTGGCAGAGCGGGGCAAGGTCCGGTTTCACCACGACGGCGGCAAGCCAAGTAACGGCCTTGACCTGGCGAGTACCTTGAGAGAATACGTACCGGGGGACCATCTCTACTGTTGCGGCCCAGCGGGTTTCATGACGGCGACGGCAAACGCCGTTGCCCACTGGCCAACAGAAGCTGTGCATTTTGAGTATTTTTCGACGCCCGATGATAAGCAGGTAGACAAGACCGAGTCGGAAACACCGTTCCAGGTCAGCATCGCCAGTACCGGTGATGTATTTGACGTTCCAGCAAACCGGACAATTATCGAGGTCTTACGGGAAAACGGCTATACCGTCGAAACATCGTGCGAAGAGGGCTTTTGTGGCACCTGTATCACCAAATACGTGGAGGGCGTGCCAGATCACCGGGATATGGTACTTGACGATGATGACCGCTCGGACTTCGTGTTGATATGTTGTGCACGATCAAAGACGCCAATCCTGGTCCTTGACCTTTGAGGGTGCGGAACTGAACAAGGATATGAGGGCTGCAGTCACCAAGTTTCGAAAGGTATTTTGCGCCTAATGGAGCCGATCAGTAATTTTGGGCCCGGAATGAGAGACAAACTACTACAGCACAGGATTGAGGAGAGAATTGATGGCCAATCCGTATACATTTATTCGTAACTGCTGGTACGTTGCCGGACTCTCAAAGGAGTTCAAGGCAGAAAAACTAACAGGACACAAAATTGCAAATCGGCCAATGGTCATCTGGCGCACAAAAGAAGGCAAGGTAGTCGCCTTCGATAACCGGTGTGCGCATAAGCGCTTCCCCCTTTCTGAAGGCCGTCTCATGGACGACGGCAGCCTGGAATGCGCCTACCATGGGTTACGCTATAATGACGCTGGGCGCTGCATCGCTATCCCCTCGCATCCGGACGGCAAAATTCCACCGCAGGCAAAGCTCAACCCATTCCCTATTATGGAACAAAACGGGTTGATATGGGTTTGGCCCGGCGACCCAGCGAAATCCAACTTATGCAAACCACCGCTGGTACCGGAAATAGATGACGACGAATGGGAAACAATCGATTCCGGGCCGATGGAGGTGCCGGCTAATTATCTGCTCCTAATCGAGAACCTGCTCGATATCACGCATTTTTATCCGCTTCATGACGGAAATATAGGCGACATAGAGAACAGTCGAATTCCGATTGAATACGAAGAGGGTGAAATCGATGGTAACAAGTTCATCAAGACTATCCGCCAAGTGCAGAATTATAAACAGCCGCCCTACCTCGTAGACTGGTTTGTATACGAAGAGGCCGACCGGAATCATACCCACTGCATGATGAGCCCCGGCATCACTCGGGTCGTTATGCGTAACGCACCGCCCGGCGAACTCGGAACCGACATGGAGCGCGGTTATGTACTAATGCATACACACACGCCGGTTGACGAAAACAACCATGTTTGGCATTGGATTGTAAACTGCAAGAAAGACCACATGTCCGGCGGCGATCCTAACATGTCTGCGGCGAAGCGTGTTGCTGTGACATTTCCCAAGGTCGTTGACGAAGACCGCTGGGCACTAAAGTTGCAACAACAAATGTTGGAAATTCCGGACGGGGAGTATTCAGAACTATTCCTGAAGCCCGACAAGGCGCTGCGCCGTGCCCGTCAGATCTTCCTGCAGCTGATTCGCGAGGAACAGACAGAATCTAAGCATCTCCAGGCTGCAGAATAGTCGCTTACCCTTGCCCGGCAGTCGGAAATTGGCGGAAGTCAGTCGCATCTTACTTAGCACTATTGTCATTCTCCTTATTGTTTATGTGGTCGATTGAAAGAGGAGACGTTGCTATTTCATTATAGCGAGGACTTTGGCGATTGATGCGAGCACTGAATTGCGCTCGTAAACCCCTTTAATTGTCTTTGAGGTTGCAAGGGCCTTGGCAAAGGTCTTCTTGGCTTCTTTTAAATCCCCAGCCTCTGCTTGCGCCCATGCGATGCGGGCAAGTGTCAAAGTAAGGTAAGAGGTATTTGCAATCGTTTGTGTTGTTGCAACGACTTGGGCAATGGTCTCCTTGGCTTCATTTACATCCCCAGCCTTTGCCTGCGCCACCGCGATGTTAGCAAGCGTCGAAGCGCGAGAATANGCATCTTCAATCGTTTTTGCGGTTGCAAGGGCCTCTCTTACATTCCCTGCCTCTGCTTGAGTCACCACGACGTTTGCNAGCGTCGAAGCGCGAGAAGAGGNNTCTTCAATCGTTCTTGCGGTTACAAGGGCTTGGGCAATGTTCTCCTTCGCTCCTTTGACATCCCCAGCCTCTAATTGCGCCGACGCAATGCGAGCGAGCGTCAAAGTACGGTAAGAGGTATTTGCAATCGTTTTTGTGGTTGCAAGGGCTCCTTTTACATCCCCAGCCTTTGCTTGCGCTACCGCGATGTTAGCAAGCGCCACNGTATGGGAATAAGCGTCTTTAATCGTCTTTAATCGTTTTTGCGATTGCAAGGGCTCGGGCAATTGTCTTCNTGGCTCCTTTTAAAGAACATGTGAGTATTGTGCAGAAGCGTGACCATCAAACCCTTTCTGGAGTTCCGCACACCACCCCTCTGTTGAANTCAACAGAAGGACAGCAGAAGACCACATTAGCCTCCCTGGATCGGTGGAAATATAGTCACCTCGTCNCCGTCCCCCATNACGTGCCTGTCGCGTTCGGAGGCGACGATGGATTCACCGTTGACCAGGGTCATGTAGGGTTCNTGACGGGTTAGTTNNAAGCGCGCCAGAATGTCGGCAAGGGTAGCATCGCTATTGATATCGACGGCAGCGGCGCCNAACTTGTCGAAGCCCGGGGGCGGCCTTCCGAGCGGCGAGATCANCTTGATGCGAACCTTCATGCCAGGTCAAGGCGCTTGAGCGTTGCCTTCTTGGGAACGCCCTTCTTGTCCCAGCCGCGCAGCTCGTAGTACTCGGGTAGCATGACGCTGAGCTCGGCAACGCGACCCTTTCCAGCACCGGTCTTCGCNGCGTCCTTGAGGATGCGCTGGGGCAGAGTGTCGTCGGCGACGGTGAAGCCNGCAGCCAGATTGAACTGACGCTCCAAGTTCCANATTCGCTCACCTGTTTCTGCCAGCCGCTCGGCCGTCCACTCGCCTTGACATGCGGCATCGATCTGCTCGGCGAAGTCAGCCAGATCCAGAGCCCCATGAGTGAAAGCGCAGACACCTGTCGAATCGACTGCGGCAATTTCGTCCTGAGATTCCTTGACCACTTTTGCCTTGCCCTCGGTGCGGACATGGGCGAAGTCGTCTGTGAAAGGCGCCGCCCTGAGATGGCATGCGCCGCGGTTAGAGGTCGCATAAGCCAGGCCCATACCCTGCATGGCGCGACCGTCGTAGCCTGGAAACTCCTGNCCCTTGACCGACATGGANAACTCCGGATGCTCGTATTTCTCGCACAGCAGTTTTGAGCCGAGGCCAATCTCACGCCCAAAGCCCTGTCCGGTGCCCGTCATCTCGACCGTCTCGACCAGCGCTTTCGCCGAACCGAAGTTCAGCTTCAGGCCGCCCGTATCCTTCTCGCTGATTGCGCCCTCCTCGAACAGCTCCATCGCCGNTGCCAGNCTACCGCCGAACGAGATGGGATCCATGCCATGTTCGTTGCACACGGCATTGGCGAANGTCGCTGCTTCAATATCGTCGACACCAACCANCGGCGCCAGGGCATAACCGGATTCGTATTCAAGGCCGCCGAGCGCGCTCTTNTATTGTTCCTTGCCCTCGATCGAGAAGTGTTCGGGATCGATCCTGGAAACACGGCCGCAGCCGATGGTGCAGGCNAAACAAGCCTTGTTGGTTACCAGGTTGGCCTGGCCGTCCGAGCGCCGTGGTGTGACCATGGCCCGGTAATTGACCTTGTCGCCGTTCCTGAACTGGACGTCGCGACTGTTGTGGGTCGGCAATGAACCGTAAGCATTGGTCACGTCCATCATCGCCATGGTACCGGTCTCCGACAGCCGTTCGGACTTTGCCGCTGGCGCAANCTTGCGCTGGGCCGCGACGACCGCCTTGATGAACGCTTTTGGGTTGTCTGGCTGGACCCCTTTGGTGCCGCGCAACGCGACTGCCTTGAGTTGCTTCGAGCCCATCACCGCGCCAACGCCGGATCGCCCGGCGGCGCGGTCGCGNTCGTTCATGACGCAGGCGAAGCGGACTAGGTTTTCGCCGGCCTGGCCAATCGAGGCAACGCGGATCAACGGATCCTGGTGGCGGGCCTTAANCCGGTCCTCAGTCTCCCAAACGGTTTTTCCCCAGATGAACTTGCGGGCGTCGAACAACTCGGCCTTGTCGTCCTGGATAANGAGATAAACGGGATATTTGGCCCGGCCCTCGAAGATGATCATGTCCCAACCGGCTAGTTTCAATTCGCCGCCAAAGTGGCCGCCGGAATTGGAACACGCNATGGCACCGGTGAGCGCCCCCTTGGTGACCACNGACCAGCGGCCACCGGTTGGCGACATGGTGCCNGTCAGCGGTCCGCTGGCGAAGATCAGNTTGTTCTCCGGNGACAGCGGGTCGNCGGTCGGGTCNATTTCCTCCATCAGATAACGGGNGGCGAGTCCGCGTTGGCCTANGTATTTAGCTGCCCAATCCATGTTGAGCGGCTCTCCCTTGGCAGTTCCTGCCGTCAGATTAACGCGCAAAATCTTTCGCTGCCATCCCATCGCTCGCTGTCCTCCCTGTCTGTTCATGCGCCCGGGGGCGGAGCTAGATTACCGTAATTCTATGACAATACGACCAGGAGTCTATTGTGTATCCCCCAAAAAGACGAGCCGACACATGGTCATAGCGTTGGTTCGGTTTCTAGCGGCAACAGGGTCAGATTGCTCTTTATCGAAATCGTCAGAACAACTATCAATCGGAGGCAGAACAATTACCTCGTGCCTTCATGGCGGAGCCAGATGATGCCGAGCGTGAGATCCGGATAGGGCAGGCGTATGTCGTCGTAGATCTGAGCTCGAGGATGGTAGTGGCACAGGCCCTTCCCTCGAGCTGGTATCCTAGGCAGCCGCTGGTCATGCGAGAGCAAGGACCAAGGCGGTGGTGAAAAATTTACGCATTTCGACATCTAGTCATCGCTCCCGCATCGCCGTGCGGGCGGAATTGAGGAAGGGGTCGATCAGATAGGCGAGCACGGAGCGTTGGCCTGTGCGAATGGAGGCCACGACTTGGACGCCAGGGACCAGCCGATAACGCATGGATTGCCGCTCGAAGAAGTCCGACTCGGTGGCGATCCGGACCTTGTAGTAGGAACGGCCGTCCGGGGTTTCGACCGTATCGGGGCTTATGTTGACTACTTCGCCCATCAGGTTGCTGAACCGGATCGC
>NZSH01000041.1 GCA_002696705.1 Woeseiaceae bacterium
CGAGCACTAGAAACGGAAATCGACCGTTTCCTGCAATTAAACCTATGCGAGACATCGTGTATCACTCGTGTTGTCGAGAACTGGTATTTACTCGTCCGTGATTATTTCGTCGTCGAAGTGCCGACCGTGATGGCGGAAGCTCCGGCGCAAGCTGACTCCGCGCTCAGAGGATTTAATAAATTCAACCAAATAGTCTACGTCCGAACAGTCCAATGAAGGATCCATCTCAATCCGCGCAAGAGCCTGACTTGTATTCAGCTTGGATTGCAGGAGGTAACGATAGGCGCGTTTGAGCTTGACAATCACCTCTTGAGAAAAACCATTTCGAACGAGGCCGATCGAATTCACACCATACACACGCGCACGATTCCCAACGGTGCGTGCATAGGGCAGTGCATCACGAGTCACGACGGAGTACCCGCCAATAAACGCGTAACGCCCAACTCGGCAAAACTGATGCACACCTGACATCGCACTAATCGTTGCATGATCGTAAACAGTGACGTGACCACCCAATGTGGCTCCATTTCCGAAAATAGTCTCGTTTCCAACCAAACAATCGTGCGCCACGTGAGCGTAAGCCATAAACAGATTGTTTTGACCAATACGTGTAATTCCACCACCACCAGCTGTACCACGATGGATAGTCACGAATTCACGGAACACGTTGTGCTCACCAATAACCAACCGGCTTTTTTCACCTTTAAACTTCATGTCCTGAGGAATAAGTCCGACGGACGCTAGAGGAAAAATAACCGTCTCATCGCCAATTTCCGTCCAGCCATCCACGACGGCTTTAGTCCCAATACTGCAATTGCGACCAATGCGCACGTGCTCGCCAATAATGGCCTGCGGGCCGACGACCGTACCGGCTCCAATCTCGGCACCCGGTGCCACAAACGCTGTTGGATCAATTTTCGTTTCTGAATCCATGAAGCCGAACAGAAGTTTAAGTTCGGCCACAAGCTTGTCCCCAATAAAAGCTCGCCCTGCAACCTCGACTAGTGATGACCGAGTGCGACCACGAGTTACTTCAAGGCGTAGCTGGTCGCCTGGCACCACTTGACTCCTAAATTTTGCTTTATTGACACCGCGAAGGAACACGCGGCTGGCGGGTCTTTGGCTATTCGCAAACAGCAATAGGGTTGACGCCTGTGCCAAGGTTTCAACCATCAACACTCCAGGCATTAACGGCGTGCCAGGAAAGTGCCCCTGGAAAAATTCCTCGCTGACAGTGACGTTCTTCAGTGCTACAAGACGCTTTCCTGGCTCGTGCTCAAGAATATCGTCCACGAGCAACGACGGATGACGGTAGCACAGATTGTCGAGAACCGACGGAATATCGATAGACACGGCAGTCAGTCAGATCATGTCTCCACCACAGTCACCCGAGCCAACTACGGGTGACCTGGAAACACATGAGAAAAATTAAGGCTGCGATGGTGGTGCCGACTCCTCGGATGCAGCGTTAAACTGGTTGATAACCTCAAGGGTTATGTCCAAGCCCATATTGGCCCAGATAATAGCAGCGTCGGCTAGACTCAGCACCATTTCTATATTCTTTTCGGTTGCCACCTGACCAATGATGGGGATGAGTTGCGCCTGAAATTCTTGTTGAAGTTCAGCCTGTAACTCCTGCACCTCAACCTGCGCATCTTCGGTGAAACGCTGAATGTCCACTTGCATTCTGTCGATCTCACGCTGCAGTTGCGCAGCAGCGCTCTGACTCATGACATTCCCACCCTGCGCCAACCTGTCCTGACTCTCCTGAAGCGCCTCGTTCTGCTCTTGGAGCGCTACGACTTTCTCTTCGTTAAGCGCTTGGACACGTACAGCCAGCGCCTGGCCTGCTTCAGATTCTTCAGCCACGGCCTGAACATTCACGAACGCCACCCTCGCACCGTCAGGAAACGGGGGCAACTCTACGGGCTCTTGTTGAGCCACTAGTGTCACCATCGGACACAATGCCAGAATAAATGCAGTTAGTGCAGTTCTAAACAAACCAGTCATGACGCTATTCCCTTTCCTCATATATACACACACTACCGTACTTGCCCCAGACTGACGAACAATCTACTCGGACCAGCAGAATAAGTGANCATGCTTTACTAGAACTGATTGTACACNCTTCTTCCNTAGAATAAACCGAGTTCTAGTCATCAGGCNAGCAAATGCCNTCCAGAAGTAGGCTCCAGCCTGTCAGAAGGATGACCCAACTGCAAAACGGAAATTAAAGGCCGATTCTGGCCTGAANGAGTTATCCAAGACTCCAGACCGNTGCGGATTGTAAGCAAAAATTAATCTGAGNGGCACATTCATGACCGGCATCATNAATCGAACTTCNGCNCCCGTTGACGTTTTGAAGTCAGTTTTTGANAATCGATNTCCNCGAGCCTGCACCTGACCAGTATCNAAGAAAAGTATCAGACGCACCGGCGGTGCGANGGTAAAAATATATTCGCCATTAAACAANAAGCTCTTGTTCCCNCCCAGCACGAGACCAGTACTCTCATCCATTGGTCCCACACTTCGNAGATCAAACCCTCGAATACTGTATTCTCCTCCCATGAATAAACGTTCAAATATGGGAATTTCAACGGTANCNCCAAACGGCACGATGTATTCTCCGNNAAACCGCAATCCCACCGATTGNNTTTCAGTAGTNNGAAAATACCAAATNNCCTCANCACGTGGTTTGTAGAAGTTCGTATTGCCCCCGACCCCCGCATACTCGAACGACGCGCTCAATCGCTTTCCAGAATTTGGAAAAATAGGATTGTCAATAGTGTTTAATATCCAACCAGGGGAGAGTTTGCTAATAGTGCGGCGNCCATCCTGTCCAATCAGTAATGAATCCCTCAAAAACGGATTGTACTGTAACACTNGAGGATCAGTGTACAGNGGGTTNAGTTCCAGGACCTTCACATCTTCGTAACTGTACCCCATGAACATCCTGCTCCAAACTCCAACCGGCATGCCTAGCGTTAGGTTNCCACCAGTCGTCCTTTGGGTGAACTGGCCAATAAAACGAAATTCCTGNCTGAACAGCGTGACTCCAGACGAAATCGCCCTGTTGAACATGTACGGCCTCGAAAGACCCAGCATGAAATTCTTGTACCGAGAGCCATACATCAAAGCNACGGATGCTGTCTCGCCACGACCCATAAAATTTCCCGTCTGGAAGGACGCCTGACCGAAGAAACCCTCAAACTGTGAGACACCAGCACCAAACGAAACTTGGTTACGGTTCTGTTCTTCGAGCGGCACCTCTATGTTGACCTGAAATTCATCGCCTTCAACTTGATCGACGGTAACGTCTTCCTCTTGAATGGGTAAAAAATACCCGAGTTGATTAATACGCCGAACGCTGGTCGTTAGCGCGTTAGAATTAAAGACGCCGGCCTCCAGCAGCCGAAATTCTCGCCTCACAACATAATCACGCGTTGTCCGATTGCCTGTAAAGGTGATTCGATTGACGGTATATAGATCTCCTTCTTCAGCGCGCATTGTCACATCAACAATCGCCGGCCCGTCCGTGGGAACCTCCAAGCCATCCTCATCTACAAGTTGATCTCGAGGTGATAAATCCGGGAATGCCAAGAATTCCATATATCCGCTGGCACCATAGAGCATCTGTAGACGTTCAATGCCATCTCGCACCTCAGATTCGTTGTAATAATCACCTTCTTCCAATTCGAACTGGGCACGCACAATTTCTTCAGTTGGAACTGTCACTCCTTCGAACTCAAACTCACCAAGTCGATATTGTCGCCCCTCCTCAATAGGGATTCGCATCTCCACCCATCGCTCAGTTCCATCGGGAGTATCTCGTAAAGTTGTAAGCTGTGGCTGGCCTACTTGGACCCTAATATGACCCCGTTCGCGGTAATACTGAACAATCGCTTCGGCATCCTCTGGAAACCTGTGTTCTTTATACGTGGACTTCTTAAAGATCGATAGTGGCCAAAATGTCGGCTCTTTATTAACTTTCATCTGCCCGCGCAGCGTGCCACCACTGATTGTTTCATTCCCAACGAAGGTGATTCGTTGAACCTGAGTCAATGGGCCATCTTCAATGTTGAAGGTGACCTGTACGCGCTTCGGTCCTCCGGCTACTGCCTGCACGTCAGTATCAATAGTCGGCGACTGNTAGCCNTCTTCCGCGAGCATCACCGTNAGGATGTCCTTGACTTTTCTTAGCAACGCTTCATCGATAAACGTGTCGAGTTGGATGACAGCCTCCATCNGTTCCAAGGCTTCTTCGATNTNGTTCCGATNAAGCTNTTCGGATCCGTTNTACTCAACGATTCGCACCCTCTCTCGCTCCTCCATGTTGTAGAGGANATGCTTCCCCATCACCCCATTAGGAAATGGTTCATCTGTAGTCTCGATNGACAAATCATCAAGAAAGCCAGTNCCCCANAGANTTCGAAAATCGTCTNGCAGTAGTTCNTCGTCATAGAGCAACCAAACGTCCTCAGANGGCCGGCTGGGTCGAGTTTTGATGTAATAAAGATAGGTCTGTGGTTCAATCGANGGAACATTACCTTGCGTCGGAAACGCGATCTGAATNGTCCGGATAACNGGTTCNGAACCAGTAGGAGGCTGCGGTGTGNTCTGCNCNGCAGGGGAAGNNCCAGGCGNCGGCAGCACNGGNACCTGAGCTGAAAGTANGCNCGGCANACTCAGTCCNAACAGGATTAAACACCACGCNAGCTTGATCTTCACAGTTTCCATTCGNGTTCTGTGCAANCTGTATCGTCGAAAACTCNCCATACCTCAACTTTGAACATTACAAACCAACTTAGAACCTTTGTTCGCCTCGCCAACTTCACGATAAGCTAGCGTTCCAGTATCCAGATAAACCTCAATACTGCCTTTCCCCAAATGACCTCGAATCATCGCTTCAGAGAGAGGGTCTTCGATGTACCGTTGCATGGCACGCCGTAATGGCCTGGCGCCGTAAGACCGATCTTGGCACGTTTGGTCAATAATCCACGTCACTGCCTCAGCGGTCACGGTAATTTCTAGCTCTCGATCAACTAAGTGGCGATTCAATTGGCCAACCAAAAGATGCAGGATGTGCTCAAGATCGGAATCTGACAAGGCATCAAAAACAATCGTTTCATCAATACGATTGATAAATTCTGGATTAAACGTTCGCTTAACTTCTGCGAGAACCATATCCGAAACGTTCTTATTAATTCTTCCGACATCGGATGATTGAAACCCCAATGTGGTCTTTTTCTGAATGTAGCGCGCCCCGATGTTCGACGTCATGATGAGGATTGTGTTCTTGAAATTCACCCGATTTCCTAGACCGTCAGTGAGGTGGCCGTCTTCAAATACTTGCAAAAGGATATTAAAGAGATCCGGATGTGCTTTTTCGATTTCATCGAGCAAGACAACCGAGTACGGATTCCTCTTAACCTGCTCGGTTAATTGCCCGCCCTCTTCATGGCCAACATAACCAGGCGGTGACCCAATCAGCTTGGAAACCGCATGCTTCTCCATATATTCAGACATATCAAAACGGATTAAGGCACTGTCCGAAGCGAAAAGGAAATTTGCCAATGCACGCGCGAGTTCAGTCTTGCCAACGCCAGTAGGCCCGAGAAAAACGAAACTTCCAACAGGACGGTCTGGTGATTTCAGGCCAGCCCGAGAACGACGGATGGCCCGCGCTAACGCTGAAACGGCTTTCTCCTGGCTGACAACCCGCTCGTGTAGCGCGGCTTCCATGTTGAGCAACTTGTCACCTTCATCCTGATGGATTGAGGTGATTGGCACACCGGTCCATTTGGAGACGACTTCATTGATGCCTTCCTTGTCAACCAAGATTGGCCGAGTGTGAGATTTCACATCAAAATTTTCTCGCACAGTTTGCAGATTTTCACGGGCAGTTACTTCTTGTTCACGAAAAAACTGAGCCTTCTCATAGTCTTTTTGTGCAGCCGCATGTTCCATCTGCTCAACAGCCACCCGTATACTCTTGTTGATTTCACCAAACTCATTACTGTCTCCGACCCCGATTAACTTGGCGCAAGCTCCTGCCTCATCCAATAAATCAATCGCTTTGTCTGGTAGAAATCGATCGTTAATGTAACGACTGGATTGATAAACAGCTGCCTGGATCGCTTCCTTGCTGTACTTGACATGATGGAAGGCTTCATACCGTTCTTTCACTCCGTTCAAAACCTGAATGGCCTCATTTTCACTCGGTGGATTAACCTTCACGACCTGAAAACGCCGTTCAAGTGAACGATCTTTCTCGATGTACTTGCGGTACTCAATTGGTGTTGTCGCACCAATGACTCTGATTTCCCCTCGTGACAGTGCGGGTTTGAGAATATTTGCCGCGTCAAGTGAACCTTCGGCAGAACCGGCACCAACCAGAGTGTGTAATTCATCAAGAAACACGATAACGTTAGGATTCTCGGTAAGTTCTTTCATTATCGCTTTGAGACGTTCCTCAAACTGTCCACGATATTTCGTGCCGGCAACGATTAAAGAAATGTCGAGCTGAAGCAAGCGTTTGTCAGCCAAAAAGTGCGGCGTGCTGCCACCGGCAATCATTTGAGCTAAGCCCTCAACAATGGCAGTCTTACCTACNCCTGGTTCNCCAATCAAAACAGCATTATTCTTGGTTCGTCGACAAAGTACTTGCTGCACGCGTTNGAGTTCNACCTCACGTCCTACGAGTGGGTCGAGTTGATTCTTCATAGCTGACTCGGTCAGNTCNCGTGCGAACTCAACCAANAANGGTGTTTCCTTAACACGCGTGACCTTTGTCTTTTCATTAAGCAACTGCACGATATCTTCCCGGACACTGTCAAGACGCATACCCTTCTCAATTAGTCGTGTCGCGGCCACCGACTGTTGCTCTCGCAAAAGGCCTAACAGTAAATGTTCGGTGCCGATATAGTTATGCAGCAAGCGATCTGCTTCGTCCGCAGCATGACGCAACACCTGTTTCGTCTCATCGCTGAACGGAATTTCAACCGAAGTTGAAACCTTCTCTCGTGGAATTTTCGTGCTGGTCTCGATATCTTTTCGAATAGTCTCGAGGGAAAGGTGAGATCGAGCAAAAATCCGNCTGGTCAGCCCTTTGCCTTCACGGATCAGGCCTAGCAANAGATGCTCAGTCCCGATGGACACACTGCCAAGTTGACTAGCCTCATAGCGAGCAAAAAATAATACGCGCCTGGCTCGCTCNGTATANCGTTCGAACATCTAAATCTATCCGTGAGAAGAATCAATCTGACCGTAGTTCGGTCATTGCATAACAATTATACGGCAACTCTACCTTAAGCAAANGTAGGCGCCTACTATAAACAGTTACCGGTAATCCNCAANCTTTTACAGTNACAAACGCATCGNCTAATCACAAGTTCACGNCTNCAAGCTCAAATGTCCCTCGGCGAGTTTCATTACCCGGTCACATGAACTCGCCAGACGNAGGTTGTGAGTAGCAATTACCGACGTNAGCTGATGCTCNCGGTGCATCTCCCGTAATAATTCGTGAAGACTCAGCGCTGTCGCCTCGTCNAGATCACCAGTCGGTTCNTCAGCCAACAAGACGGTCGGTCGCATAATGAGCGCGCGCGCGAGCGCNACTCTCTGCTGCTCACCTCCAGATAGCATACCTGGACGATGGTCGAGTCGCTCCCCNAGGCCGACTCGGTGAAGCAGNTCCTCCGCGCGTGGTCGAGCTTCATCGAGTGCTACCCGCGCAAGTCGCAGCGGCATTTCCGTATTCTCAAGCGCGGTAAATTCAGGTAACAANTGATGAAANTGGAAGACNAAACCAAGGTGATAGTGNCGAAAACGAACCCGCTCGGCATCCGANAGNGTAGTCAATNTGCTACCCCCAATACTNATTATTCCGTCATCAACGGAATCAAGGCCNCCAAGCACTTGCAGCAACGTNCTCTTCCCAACTCCTGAAGCTCCTACNACCGCGACCATNTCCCCTCGNTCTACGTGTAACGTNAGTCCACGCAAAATATGAAGCGGCCCAAGNCGGGACGGATATGACTTAGATAGTTGGGTTACCTCAATNAACGCCATTACATCACTGGTAGCGAAGCGCCTGAGCCGGGTCGACNCGAGCCGCTTGCCGAGATGGATAGATCGTCGCNAAGAAACAAACNAGCACTGCAGCGACTATTACAACNATNAAGTCAANAGTCTCCAGCGTAAACGGCACGTATGCAACTTGATAAACATCAGTTGGCAACTGGATCACCTGATAGTGGTCTAGNACCTGAATAACAACGAGGCCACCTAGGGCGCCAANCACGGTGCCAAACAANCCGACAATTAANCCNTGCAACATAAAGATAGTNGTAATGCTNCGTGANGNAGCACCCATGGTCTTAAGAATCGCNATGTCNCGACTCTTTTCCATAACAAGCAAGATAAGTGAAGCNACAATATTCAGCGCAGCAACCATAACGATTAATCCAATAGTGATCGAGATCGCCATTTTCTCNAGCCATAAAGCAGAAAANAGTGACCTGTTGANCTCNGACCAATCTTGAGTCAAGTAGTCAGGTCCTAACATTTCNGTAATTGTGCGGGCNNTCTGAGANGCTGCGTACATATCTTGGACCTTTAACTCAATGAAGTCAGNACNNTCCCTAGCAAATAATCTCTGCGCCACAGCAAGTGACACGTAACCATAGCCCGTATCAAATTCATGAAGACCCANGTTGTACACACCCACNACTCGAAACCGTCGNGCNTTAGGCATGATNCCCATCGGAGANAACGTGCCCTGCGGCGTGAGCACTGTCACCTCGTCACCCACGAATGCNCCCAACTGCAAAGCCAAGCCTTCACCAATTACCACNCCAGCCAGATTGCCTNTCNCTGAATCGCTAAGNGCATCAAAACTTCCTTCCTGAATCGCCTCGGCCACCTCGGTCACAGTTCGTTCTAGTTNAGGCACAACNCCTTTAACGGTNATGAAGGACTCANCAACATCAGTCTTCACTAGCGCCTTTCCTAGCAGTACCGGTGCAGCCGCCTCCACATNAGGAACAGNACGGAGACGCTCAATCTCTAGCTCATACTCTGCCAACGCTGCCTCATCACCNAGTTTCCACACGTAGACGTGGGCAGTCGANCCTACNATGCGCTCTCGCAGCTCCTGCTGCAAACCNGTCATNAACGCAAGGGCAATGAGAAGAGCCATNACTCCCACAGAAACNCCTGCAGTGGAAATAACTGAGATGAGAGAAATAAACGCTTGCTTACGGCGAGCGAGCAAATATCGCAAGGCGATGTAGAGCTCGAAAGGTGGGGTCATTCGTTCTCAGCCGCGTTAATCGACTCTGCCTTAGGTTTCATAAGTGGAAAAAGGATCACGTCTCGAATTGAATGGCTGTCAGTAAGCAACATCACAAGTCGATCAATACCTAGACCGTTACCAGCCGTAGGTGGCAAGCCGTACTCAAGAGCGCGTAGATAGTCTTCATCCATCACATGCGCCTCAACGTCACCCTGCCGTCGTTCTAAACGCTGAGCCTCGAAACGCCGTCGCTGCTCAGCCGGGTCATTCAATTCACTGAATCCATTGGCAATTTCTAGCCCGCCTGCATATAACTCAAAGCGTTCAACAGTCTCTGGATCACCAGGAGTTTGCTTCGACAGCGGCGAAATCTCAGTTGGAAAATCGTACACAAACGTAGGTTGAATGAGACGAGGTTCGCAGAGCTTCTCAAATATGCCTAANANNATNTTTCCAGCACCAGCACCNGACGGCANCTCAAGNCCAAGCCGNGNCGCCAACNCAGCAGCNTCCTCACGCACACGGAGGGCACTCTCTCCAACAGATTCACCCAACTTCTCNTCGGCNGCCTCNCGAACCGTCTCTCTTAAAGATAACCGCCTGAACGGAGGCGCAAAGGAGATGGTATCTTTGCCAAACGTGACGTCCGNAGAACCAGTCGCCGCACGCGTTACGCTTNCTAGCATTTCTTCAGTCAGCGACATCATCTCNTCNTAATCGCTNAAGGCCTGGTAGAACTCTAGCATCGTAAACTCTGGATTGTGCTGAGTCGACACNCCTTCGTTNCGAAAATTACGATTAATTTCATACACGCGCTCAACACCACCCACTACNAGGCGCTTNAGATAAAGCTCCGGNGCAATNCGNAGATAGAGATCCATGTCTANCGCATTGTGATGGGTNANGAACGGTCGTGCGAGTGCCCCACCCGCAACTCCNTGCATCATCGGAGTNTCAACCTCNAAATAACGACGCTCATTTAAGAATGNCCGTAGGGCAACCAAGATTTGNCTACGCACCTCAAANACATGTCTGGAATCTGGATTGACAATGAAATCAAGNTAGCGCTGACGATAGCGAGTCTCGACATCACTTAANCCATGCCATTTTTCTGGAAGTGGNATCAGGCANTTCGCTAGAAATTCNAGTCGTGAAGCCCAGATGGTCANCTCNTNTGTGCGGGTGCGGAAGATACGNCCCTCAACCCCTAGGAGATCNCCGAAATCCAACAGTTTAAATAACGAAAAATCGTCTTCGCTTAGCCCATCTTCCCGAATATACACTTGGATGCGAGCCTTGCCATCAAACAGTTCGAGGAAATTTGCCTTTCCAAAGCTGCGCATCGCTACAATCCGACCAGTNGTNATAGTTGTCTTNGCGGCAGCCTCAAGNGTCTCGCCACTTTNCCCNTGATAGGTTTTNACGAGGNAGTCGATCGTGTCGGTGTACCGGAACGAGTGAGGATATAANGCGCGGCCAAGGCGANCAATTTCCTCNAGATTCGNNCGACGCTGAATAAGTTGGTNTGATTCTTGACTCATTTCATTACGCCACGCCGTTATCACTCNGTNTCAGGAGGAACAGCCGTCGCCAACTGCCGGAGCTATGATGGTTGCTGGNTCGTCTCGCTCTAACNTAATTCTAATATCATCAAGCACNCCATTNATNAATGCTACGGAGTCANCAGCNCTAAATGTACGGGCAAGTTCNAGCGCTTCGTTGATCACCACAGGCTTGGGAGTTTCACTCGTNTAGAGAAATTCGAACACGGCCATNCGCAGAATCAATCGATCGAGCAACACTAACCGTGANGGACGCCANTGCTCNACACTTNTCGCAATCAANNGATCGATTTCATCGAGATGTTCAATNGTCCCCTCAGCTAACAGCNAGGCAAAGGGNCTCTCGCTCTCTGGAGTTGGCTTNNNTGNCCAGAATGTTTTTAGAGCAGTCGCTACCTTCAGGTGAGTGATTTCGCATTGGTACANCACCTGCANCGCCAGTTCTCGACTGCGATGGCGATTTTGGTGCCCTGCGCCTGTTACCATCATCCGCACTATTCCTCGTCTAACNATCCCGGTAAAAATAGCCCNGCCGAAAACTCCACCATNTCCACTGCGGCAAGTGCTGCTTCTCTACCCTTGTTTTCCTNAGNGGCTTCATCTGAGCGCGCTAGAGCTTCTTCTATGGAATTCGTCGTAAGCACACCGAACGTCATCGGAATNCCNGTCTCTGAAGAAGCCNCTGTAATGCCATGNGCTACAGCGGACGCAATGAANTCAAAATGTGANGTTTCACCGCGAATCAAACAGCCTAAACACACNACCCCTGAAANTCCTCCGCTCTCCGCCACCTGACGCGCNGCAAATGGAAGNTCAAATGCNCCTGGCACCACGTNGATCTCTANTCTGTCCNACNGCACACCANACTCCNCCAANGCNNCGAGAGCNCCTTNACGNAAGCGGTCGGTGATTTCTTCGTGATANCGNGACACCACNAGCGCAAAACGATGGGNTNTGGCACCAGTCGGACNACCAGACTCCTCCACGCGGTTCGNNACTAGTTTTGTTACGTGTCATGANCTCAACACCCTACTGCCCCTTAAACNTAGGCTTNCGTTTTTCAAGNAAGGCCTGAGTGCCTTCNCGCATATCCTCAGTGGAGGCAACCAGCCCAAAAAGCGTGGCTTCGTAATNCACCGCTTTTTCGAATGGCATGTTGAGACCGGAGTTGACTGCATTGAGAATATACTCAATCGCCACNGGGGCCTTCGTCCCNAGGTGGTGTGCAAGTGCCAGCGCNTTGTCNAGCAACTNGTCAGNCGGCAGAACCTGATTTACGAGACCAATCCGCCANGCCTCACGTGCGTCAATGTGTTCACCGGTCAAAAGCAATTCAAGGGCCCGACCTTTACCTACCAAACGAGGCAAACGCTGAGACCCTGCATATCCTGGGATGAGGCCGAGTTCGATCTCTGGTTGTCCAATTTTCGCAGTTTCCGAAGCCAGTCTAATCGTGCAGGCCATTGCCAACTCGCATCCACCACCCAAGGCATAACCATTAATTGCTGCGATGACGGGCTTCCCAAGGTTCTCTACCAGGTCAAAGATTTGTTGCCCACGTCTCGCATGGTTGCGACCACTGACTGGTGTCTGTACCGCCAGTTCCTTAATATCGGCGCCTGCCACGAATGCCTTCTCACCTGCCCCAGTCAACACTACACATCGAATCGTCGCGTCATCTCTTAACTCACGTAAGACTTGGCTGAATTCGTCTAGGGTCTCACTGTTTAAAGCATTGAGCACCTTCGGACGGTTGAAGGTGACCAAGGCAACCGGTTCGTCGCGCTCGACCAGCAAGTGTTTAAAAGTCATTCGAATATCGTGAAGGGCCATATCGACCCGTCACCCAAGCTACATACTGCAAACACGGCAACGCCCATGATGTCGTGTTTGTCCAAAGGCAGTGTTAGTGATACTAGCTACTCACAAATTATCAGAAACCGCCTACTGCTGAAGTCTCACATTGGCGATTGAGACACGCCTATGAGTGAACTACTTTGCCCGCTCGTCTT
>NZSH01000042.1 GCA_002696705.1 Woeseiaceae bacterium
TTGATTAATAAGTTCTTAGAAGCATTTAGGCTAAAATTTAGTCTTTATTGATTCAGCAATGGTAAATTGTGGATAATTAGGGTTAAGGATGTGTCCTAGATGCTAAATGATTCAGCACGAAGCCGTTGGCAAGGTCTGACCATCTGTGTGTTAGTTGGCATGCTGCTAGCGGTGTCCGGTTACGCTCAAGATGGAACAGTGAGCCACGAAGGTTTAGAGGTATCGGTCAGCCATCTTGAACGGGGAATTATTGCCCCGCTTGGCGATTGTCCGCTTGGCGAAAATATTGTCCGTGGCGTGATTGCTCCTGGGACTAACGACACAGAATTTGTGACTGTGCATCTCGACTTCAAGGTTTTACCGGATTACCGACCGATCGACTGGCCACGCCCATTTATTCACGATGTAAATGGCCGCATGTATCGTACGGCTCAAACGTTCGGCGAAATGAATCGTGATCCTGAATTTTCATGTAATTTTTCGTTCCGTGTACCGGTTGGCATGGCCGTCAAGGAAATGCTGGTCGACGAAGGCGTTGCGTTGGACCTGACAGCACATGATCAGTAGTGTTAAGTCTTAATGAGTGGAGGAATAAAATGGAGATAGATCGACGTAAATTCTTCAAGAGTGTTGGGGGGGCTGCAGCGGTCGCGCTCATGACTGATGAGCAGAAAGCTGACGCACTCGAGCACTTCATGGAAGAGGAACTTGAAGATCACATGCTCGATCAGGGCATGCAGGCCGGTATGTATCCAACCGTTGCCGAGCTCGATGAGCGAAACAAGGATTTGAGTCGCCGTTCTCGACGCGGGGTTGGTGGCATATTCGTACCCAGAGGTGATTCGGATCTTCGGCAACTCCAGCCAATGCCAGAAAAGCCGACGCTTATTGATTTCTTCAAGTATCGATTCGGTACGGGAACTCACGTTCAGCAGAGTGCTGCACGTGCGTTGAAAACTGGCATGCCCGAGAAAGTCGTACTGGCCTGTCTTCTGCATGATGTGGTTAATAACCTGATGCGTGCGGACCATGGTTGGTGGGGCGGTCAGTTGATTGAGCCTTACGTGCCTGAGGAGACTGCTTTCGCGGTTCGGTATCATTCGACGTTACGTTTCTTTCCAGACTCCGATTATGGGTATGAATATCCAGAAAGCTACCTACGGACGTTCGGCAAAGATTACGTGCCTGAGCCGTATTTGCAGCGCACCNANNANANGGTNCGNAATCACAAGTGGTATGAGCATTCNCGNCTTGTGACGGTAAACGATCTTTATGCCTTCGANCGNAGCAAGACGGTGTCGATCGANCCGTTCATNGATATNATCGGACGCCACTTCAAGCAGCCNAANGAAGGTCTTGGGNTGGGANNATNCGNCGTCATCCCATATGTGGCGGACGATTATCAATCCNGATAGAAGGCTGTAGTTAGTTTGTGTTTCTAAGCGGCACGCGTTTTGCACGCGTGCCGCTTAGAAAGTTTTTATTCGTTCGGTATCCTCCTGCCTCCTGCCGCACCGTGTTATCGATTGGTCCTAGTGTCAGAATTTTCAGACGACTGGACAGGTATTTNGGTAGGCGTGTCCAGATTCTTGATGAACTTACTCTAATAGGGAGTTTTGGTAATGTCTGATCGAAATCGNAAGGTCNTGACTNGAGCGGCNAATNTCGCNGCCGNGTTCTTAATAATTGGNGCANCCGCNTGCGGNGAAGCTGGCGTCCAATCAGGTGATGTCGAATCTGTAGAAACTGAAGCACCTGTCGTTAATCCACTCAATGATTATTCAAACCCCTATCAAACTGTAGACGGTTGGGCGACGCTCCCTGACGGCAGNACCTGGGGTTCAACTGCTGGTGTTGATATTGATCCTGANGGTCAACATATTTGGGCGATTGATCGTTGCGGTGCAAATTCTTGCGCCGGCTCTGACCTTGATCCGATTGTGAAATTTGATCCTGATGGCAACGTAGTCACTACTTTCGGTGGAGGAACGATGCTGTTTCCACATGGCCTCCACGTNGATCAGGANGGCAATGTTTGGGTCACAGATGCACGTGGTCCAGANCCCGATGATCCGANCCAGGCNGGCAAGGGTCACGTGGCTATTAAATTTAGTGCNGAGGGAGAAGTTCTTCTCACGTTAGGGGAACCTGGTGTTGCTGGTACGGGTGACGGGGCTCTTCTGAATACACCCAATGATGTAGCNGTCGGNNCGAATGGAGATATCTACGTCGGCGACGGACATGAAGGTCAGAATTCAGATGANCCCACAACGGTTGCTCGTATCGTCAAATTCTCACCAGACGGAGAATTTATTACTTCTTGGGGCCAGTATGGTTCAGAGGCGGGNGATCTAAGAACACCGCATGCGTTGGCGTTTAGCCCAGAAGGACAACTCGTCGTTGCCGACCGAGGGAACAATCGTTTGCAGATCTTCGATGAGGAAGGTAACTACATCGATGAGTTTAAGCAATTTAGTCGACCAAGTGACTTTGCCTTTGATGCTAACGGTTTAATCTATGTCGCGGATTCAGAATCGGCCTTCGATAATATCCGTAACCCGGGCGCTCAGCCAGGAATTNGAATTGGCAGTCTCGCTGATGGAACGGTGAACTATCTTATCGTTGGAGAAGTGGANGCCTATCCAAACGGCTCCAATCCCGAGGGTGTTGCTGTAGATGCTGCTGGTAATGTGTATGGAGCCGTCGTCTCTGGTGGCGGTGCCATGCTGAAGTCTGCTATGTAGTAACCATGTGGCGGTGTCGTGATGCCTTTAGGGGTATAGCTACCATGTTAATAAGATCGGTATTCTTGGAAAGCTTGGGGACCATAAGGTTTCTGATGGCCACCCTTGGCTTCACTGTCGCTCTGATCGGTTCAGGTATTGCACAGACCCGTGCGCCAGAAGCTTGGCCTTATTTGGGTGGAGATGCTGGGCATACGCGTTCTTCGCCTCTGGATCAAATCGACGCTAATAATTTTGAAGATCTGGAAGTTGCGTGGATTTGGCGAGGAGATAATTTTGGACCGCGGGTAGATTATCTGTTTCGGTCGACGCCGATTTATGTTGATGGTCTTCTGTATACCGTCGCAGGGCAACGCCGAACGGTAGTGGCGATTGAACCAGCTACGGGTGAGACCGTCTGGACTTATCGGGAACCACATACGACTCGGTACGAACGGGGTATGCGAAACAATTATGGAAAAGGTGTCGCATATGGTGAAGTGAACGGGCGAGGCGTGATCTTTACGACTAGTCCCGCTTTTTTTCTGCATGCGCTGGATGCCAAAACGGGTCGCCATCTCGAAAACTGGGGGCAGGCAGTACCCCTACCAGGTTTTCCAGAGAGCGGNGTTGTGGACATGCTGCCCGATCTTGTAAGTGACTGGGATCCATGGCTCGATTCNGGNTATGTNTACGATNCNNACCACGGTATTCCTCGTGACTTGGGAAACTTGAGCACCTCATCGCCTCCNATTGTGGTAGGCGGGGTGGTTGTAGTTAGCAACGTACACGAGCAGGGGTACTANCAAACGCGNACGGAGAATATCCCAGGCGATATTCTTGGGTATGACTTGCGNACTGGAGACCCNNTGTGGAAATTTCACGTAATACCACGTCCTGGTGAATTTGGACANGAGACNTGGGAGAACGACGCNTGGAAAACTACTGGTGATGTCTCGTCATGGGCGCCGATGTCGGCTGATTTGAAACGCGGCATTGTGTACATTCCAACCAANCCCCCGACAATTGACTTTTATGGTGGNTTCAGGCCGGGNGANAATCTTTTTGGCACTAGTCTTCTCGCNCTTAATGCCCAGACNGGAGAGCGNGTGTGGCACTTTCAGATGGTGCATCACGACATCTGGAATTTTGANAACCCGACCGCGCCTGTCGTGNTAGANGTAACCGTCGACGGACGACNGACCCCGATTGTAGTGCAAACTACTAAACAGGCGTGGGCCTACACGTTTAANAGGGAGACAGGTGAACCAGTCTGGCCGATNGAAGAACGCGAAGTACCNGAATCAGATGTGCCGGGCGAACAGNTGTCNCCTACGCAACCATTTCCCACTTGGCCTTTACCTTATGACATGCAAGGGCTCACGGAAGATGACCTTATTGATTTCACGCCAGAGCTTCGTCAAGANGCNTTAGAGATTGTTAGCCGCTACCGCANCGGACCGATTTTNAACCCCCCGATTCAAGTCGGNCACCCTTCTGGTTTGCGGTCGTTCGTTAGTTGTCCTCAGGGCGCTACCAATATTCATGGTCCAACATCAGCGGATCCTGAGACGGGTATTATTTACGTTTCTTCGAGAACAGCGTGTCGCTCTGAAAATATTGTGCCNGGAACGCAGATGGATGAACCGGATGATCCTATGACCACAGGCAAGACCATCGCGGATTGGGTTGTTGCGAATCGTGGTGATTTTCGCGGTCCACAAGGTCTGCCTATCGTCAAGCCNCCGTACACTCGAATCACGGCGATTAACATGCATACCGGTGANCATTTGTGGCACATTCCTAATGGTGATACACCTGATCGGATCAAAANCCATCGGGCGTTACAAGGAGTGGATTTNCCGAACACAGGCGTNACGTCACTTCCGAATACGATGGTGACCGGAAGTNTNTTGATCCATGCTGAAGGNTCGGCAGGAAAGCCAGTGCTNCATGCCATCGATAAACAGACGGGTGAGCGACTTGGTACGGTTGAACTTCCNGCGACGGGNGAGTACGGCATGATGACCTATCAANNTGAAGGACGGCAGTACATAGTGGNGCAAGTTGCCAGCAGAAATTTACCAGGCTCGCTAGCNGCGTTACGGCTACCCTGAGTGTGAAAGTAATCGTTCGAAAGGAGTTTGAAATGTCACGGTNCCGTCTGGTGAAATCGCTGTTGGTGTTANTCGGNNCCACTTTAGTGTNTATGCAGGGGCTGNNNGTCGAAGCTCAATCTGTNGCGAACAATCCCTACCATGCGGTCCANGGCTGGGAAAAGATGCCCAATGGATGGAAACTTGGNGTGCCGAGTGGNATCTTNCCTGANCCTGACGGNGAGCATCTNTGGATCTTGTCTCGGTGTGGAGCAAATCACTGTGCAAATTCTGACCAGGATGCAATTTTTAAGTTTGATCTNGATGGNAACGTCGTGAAGAGTTTTGGTTCCAGNCTATTTTCATTTCCTCATGGATTTTTTCTCGACCANGAAGGNTACTTATGGGTAACCGAAGGTGCTCCTGCTGGNGATGCNCGCGANGTCGAAGGGCTCAANAGAGGANTNGGGCATCAAGTCTTTAAATTCAATCAAGACGGCGAAATAGTCATGACCTTGGGGGAGGCTGCCGTTTCTGGGTACGGCCCAGCTCATTTTAATGGACCTGCCGGTGTTGTTGTCGCNGNNAANGGNGATATTTGGGTGTCAGATGGNCATCGTGNTGGTAACAACCGTATCGTAAAATTTAANNAANATGGNGAGTTCCTTCTTGAGGTCGGTGGAGGNGTNGANTCACGTAGTGGTGATCCTGGAAAATTTAACGATCCNCATGACATCACCATTGANGCNNATGGTCGNATCCTCGTGGCAGACCGTGGTAATAATCGNATACAAATCTTTGATNAGGATGGCAATCTCNTTGCTGTGTGGACCCAGTTTGGCCGACCAAGTACAGTNGTCGTCGANCNAAACGGTATGATCTATGCCGGTGATGGAATGTCGAATGACCAGTGGAATCCTGGATGGGANCGNGGTATTCGAATCGGNGATGTCGACACAGGCTGGGTTACTGCATTTATTCCAGATTCNGAGAGACCTGAGGGTACCGGAGTGGAATTCCTNGGGGTTGATTTCGACGGNAATATTTACGCNGGTGAGGTTGGGCGGCAACGGTTGGTGAAGTATGAACGGTTTAGGCCGTAGTGACTTTNGATCTTTNAAGAAAACATTTNCTAACGAAGGAGCCACATGCGANCGATTCTATTCCACATCATGTTNCTGTTATTGACGGCGACACCNTTATTTGCGAGCCAAGGTGANTCNCCTGGANCGAGTGTTGAGCCGTTCAAACTCGGGACCTTTAANNTTGGTGGTGTCCAGCANNTCGGAATCGTTTTACGAGATAGTCTGATAGTCGAGATGAACAGTGCGAATGCNGCGCTGGAAGGTGATGCGACTTATCCTGCTATCCCGATGCCAGTTGATATGTTGGAGCTCATCGGTCGATANGAATATGGNTTNAAAGTTCGTTTATACGAAATTGTNAATGANTTAGTTGCGAACNACAGACTCATAGGGAGTTTACGNCCTACTTACGTNCATGATGTNGCNGACGTACAAACGCTTGCGCCNATCCTCTATCCTGGCAAGATCTTGAATGCAGCNGTTAATTTCTATAGCCACGTTAATGAAACGGGTANTCCTGAAGAGCGAGCNACGGCTCGNCGCGCTAGACGGGAAAACCGTGGTGTGCCTTATCTGTTTCTTAAACCGACGAGGGGAGTNGTTATCGGCAATGGTNCGCCGGTGGTAATTCCCCACGGTCGANATCGNACCGACTGGGAAGTTGAANTAGCTGCAGTTATNGGNCGAGCGNCGAAGTACGTCAGTGCGGATGATGCTCAANATCACATATTTGGTTATATGGTCAGTCTAGATATTTCCGATCGGGGTGGACGTCCACCAGGTGGTAATCCATTNCGGTCNGACTGGTTTGTAGGAAAGGGTCATGACACGTTTGCNCCGATGGGNCCATGGATTGTTCCAAAGGAATTCTACGGTGATCCGATGGANAACCTTCGTCAGACACTTCGTGTTGGAGATGAGCAAATGCAAGAGGCGACAGCGGGNGACATGATCCATTCGCTGTACGANTTGNTTGAGTACGCATCTTCAATCGTTACACTCTATCCNGGGGACGTTATTAATAATGGCACGTCAGGTGGAGTTGGTATGGGCACGGCNGTACGTGGNGAGCAACGGTTTTTGCAACCCGGTGACGAAATCATTGCAACCATTGATGGTATCGGAACACTTACGATGCCCGTTGTTAGCGAAGAACCTCCGCCTACTGGCAGTGGCGCCCGCCTACCACCNGTCAGTAGCTACCGTCGTTAATTTTCTGTNANCCCGGTAAGAAGGTGATNCTAGTTTTAGGTGTACTGATTCAATGATTCAGNCTGANATGTCACGTGCTTGCGGTCTCTCACGCATGGTTCGATCNAGNTCATGGATTTGGGATCTGCTNAGCGTACGAGTGCAGCNAATTNCCTTNGTTGTAATATACAGTTCCGTNTTTACTGTCGGCGCNGTCGCCCAAACNTTGGAGATTACAGCGTCCACGATTGAAGANATCAACGCAGCCTTCGCCAANGAATCNTTGACTTCTGAGCAATTGGTCGAATTGTACCTTTCCCGAATTGAGGCNTACGACGANNCAGGTCCAGCNNTCAATGCGGTACTTGCGCTAAATGGCCAGGCATTANACCGGGCACGTGCTCTCGATGCCGAGAGACGAGNCAAGGGACCTCGATCNCGATTACATGGGATTCCGATCGTTCTGAAGGACAACATTGATACGGCTGATCTTCCAACNACTGCNGGTTCTTTACTGTTGGCAGGNTCCTTGCCGCCAGACGATGCGTTCATTGTGCAGAAATTGCGAGCGGCCGGAGNTATTATCCTGGCGAAAGTGAATATGAGCGAATTCGCGTCNGGTGGAGCCATGAGTTCTTTGGGTGGACCGATTCGGAATCCGCACGACNTGGAGCGGTCTCCTCTAGGNTCGTCAGGNGGCACGGGCGCGTCTATTGCAGCGGCCTATGCGCAGTTCGGATTGGGTACNGATACCGGTGGTTCGGTGCGATGGCCTTCCACCGCTAATGGTATCGTCGGACTTAAGCCNACATATGGATTGGTGAGCCGTGACGGAATCATTCCNCTTGCTCTNTCGTTCGANATGGCTGGCCCAATGGCACGAAATGTGTATGACGTAGCGGCCGCNTTGAGTGTGATGACTGGTATCGATCCGGCTGATCAAGCAACNGTTCAGAGCNAAGGGCGAATCGNTNTTGATTACACTGAACATCTTGATGTAGCAGCNCTGGATGGTGCACGNATTGGAATCGCNCGAGATTTTCTCGACCAAGATTCAGAAGTTGACTGGATTATTGAAGCCTCGCTGGATGTTATGCGAGGNGCTGGAGCGACTGTTGTCACGGTGCGCTTCCCACAATGGTTGCTTGATGCGAATGGAGAATTGTATACAGCNGTCCGTCATCGAGAGTTTCGAGTTCAGATTGCCGAATACCTCGCCACNCTCAAACCTAAATATCCCAAGACACTNNCGCAGTTNATTGAACAAGCCACTCGNATGACAGCGCCGAACGACAGNGGACAACCGAATCCAAGNCGCTGGAGCTTGATGCGACGTGAAGATGACAGTGGAGANCTTGNTGATCCTGAGTATCAGGCNGTCCGTGAACATGGTCTNGCATTGNTNCGCGGCTTNATCGATNGCCTTCTAGAATCCAAGAAACTTGATGCTATCGTGTATCCGACATCGCCGAGGCGTCCCTCACGCATTGATGCGGATCCGATCTCTGGAGGTACCCAGCGTGTATCTCCAATTCGGCTAGCGAACTTGACGGGTTTCCCGGATCTCGTGGTGCCAGCTGGATTTACGGGTAACGGTTTGCCGGTCGGTATTTCATTTTTGGGAACAGCGTTCAGCGAGCCCAAATTATTAGCGTTGGGCTATGCGTTCGAGCAAGTCACGAAGGCGCGACGTCTACCAATCAATACGCCGTCTCGACCTGACGAAATTATTGCGATCGGTCAGTAGCTCGAATGAACTAGGAGTTGTTTTGGCGACTCAAGGTCTGGTAGCAATGTTGCGGAGTTGAACCTATTTTGCGGGCTGTCCCAAGCTAGAAGGACTCCAAAGAGAACACTTTGTGAATCATGGCGGGATGGAGGATGCGATGAGCGAGAGAGCAACACACATTTCGTGGTTTTGGGTGAAGGTCACTGGACTGGTCCTTGTAACGCTCAGTATGGCCATGTGCGGTGGTGCAGAACCACCCGTTGAAGATGCAATCGTCGAATCGTCACTGGTCGAGCCGGATGTGTCAACGCTTACACCAGAAGCGACCGACGAAG
>NZSH01000043.1:0-12200 GCA_002696705.1 Woeseiaceae bacterium
GATCGAACAAGCTCCCACCGTCGGCGCAACACTTGAATTGACGATTGACGAAAACCTGCAACATATTGCAGAACGAGAACTCCGTAGAGGGATCGCGGAGCACCGTGCGGACGCTGGCACGGTCATCATCCTCCAACCACATACCGGCGAAGTGCTCGCACTCGCTAATGAGCCAACCTTCAATCCAAATGTGTTCAGATTTTCGAAGGACAAGGACCGTCGGAATCGCGCGATTCAAGACCAGTACGAGCCGGGTTCCACTTTCAAGATCGTTACGGCAGCTGCCGCGCTCGAAGAAAAGGTGATTGCACCAGACGATTTGGTCGACGTGAGTGCGGGAATGATTCACTTTGGTGCACGCACGATTCACGACACTACGAATTACGGCACGCTGTCGTTTCATGACGTGATCGTCAAATCGAGCAACGTGGGTACGATTCTCGTTGGTCAGGAAGTCGGCGCCGATCGACTTGACGAATATACGCGCCGGTTTGGATTTGGCCGAAGGCTGTCCCAGGATTTTAGCGGAGAGCAACGTGGCCTGGTGTGGTCCCCAGAAGACCTGAATCCAAGTGCCTTGGCTTCCGTATCAATGGGATATCAAATCGGGGTGACACCCCTCCAGATGGCTGTGGCCACAAGCGTGATCGCCAACGGAGGTAATTTGATTGAACCTCACGTCGTGAAGGCGCTTGTAGCACATGGGCGTCGAGTCAAGATGAAACGGGAACCTCCACAACGGGTGATCACCCGGGCAACAGCCACCACTGTGACATCAATGATGGAGGATGTAGTGCGTCGAGGTACTGCTACGCGAGCCCAGATTCCTGGTTATACGATTGCTGGAAAAACTGGAACCGCCCAAAAACTCGTCAACAAGGCATATTCGAAGAGCCTGTACAATTCCTCGTTTGTCGGGTTCGCGCCATCACGTGCACCAGAGCTGACGATTCTCGTTGTTATTGATTCACCGAAAGCCGGGCATACCTACGGCGGTGTTGTTGCCGCACCCATATTTAAACGCATTGCCGAGGCTGCACTTAGGTATTTAGAAATTTTTCCGACTTTTCATGCCTCGTCACCAATCGTGGTGACGAAAATTTCAGCACCGGAATCCAAAACGGCAGGCGCTCGACAGCGTCCCGCGGCCATGACGGCGATAGCGACGGTCAAGCCTGACCAAGTCGTTATGCCAGACCTGCGAGGCCTAAGTGCGCGGCAGGCGTTGCGGGGACTGGCTAAGCTTGAAGTTCGCGCTCGTCTTGAAGGCAATGGTTTTGTAGTTGAGCAAACACCAGAACCAGGAAAGCCAATCGACCGAGATTTCGAATGTGTTTTGAGACTCGATCGTACTGCGCCCACTCCAAGGGCTTCTACTAATGAGGCAAGTCCATGACATTGGGCGATCTGTTACGTCGAGCAGATGAACTTGCCACCAGGCGTATGTCAGAGTCAGCGATACAGTCTCCGGATGCTTCACAACTTGTTACAGCAGTTACCCATGATTCTCGAAACGTTCAACCCGGCACTCTTTTTGTCGGCCTTCAGGGTGAACACGCCGATGGGGCGACGTACGCCAGAGACGCAGAGCGTCGCGGTGCGGTCGCAGTCGTTTCAGATTCCCCTCAAAACACTGAAGTAAGTCTCCCGTGGATTACGGTTTCGGATGCACGTGAAGCCCTTGCCGCTCTCTCTGCATCTTTTTACGATCTTCCAAGTCACGAATTAATGGTGTTGGGCATTACCGGCACGAATGGCAAGACCACTACAACCCATCTTCTGAGTGAAATTTTTAAACAGGCTGGGATGCCGTGTGGACGATTAGGTACAGTTAGCCACCAGATTGGGAACGAAACTCGCGAAGCGGCTCTAACAACTCCGGAAGCGCCAGAAATTCAAGGCCTGCTTCGTGAACTCGTAGATGGCGGTTCGATGGTGTGTGCGATGGAAGTTTCATCCCACGGGCTAGTTTTACGGCGAGTTGACTTCACCCGCTTTACCGCAGCGGTGTTCACAAATCTTAGCCGTGACCATCTTGATTTTCATGGTGATATGAACAGCTATTTTCTGGCAAAGCGTCGATTGTTCGACGGGTTGCCTTCAGATGCACGGACGATCGTGAATCTCGATGATCCACGAGGTTCTTTGCTCGCGAGTGCAGCATCTCGGCCGGTCACCTATGCGATCGACCAACCGGCGGATGTGGTCTCAGAGGTTATCGATTCATCCTTTGATGGACTGGTCTTTAATGTGCGGACGTCCCGGGGGTCCTTGCATCTCAGGTCTAGTCTTTTGGGACGCATTAATGTCTATAACATATTGGCGGCGGTCGCGACCGCAGTAGCGTTGGACCTGCCTTTCGATGCGATTGAGCAGGGTGTGGAATCACTGAAGAGCGTACCAGGACGCATGCAAGTTGTTTCACATGGTGACGATGACCTAACGGTTATTGTCGATTTTGCTCATACAGATGACGCATTAAAGCAGGCGCTGGAAGGGACGCGAGCTCTCACGAGCGACAGAGTCATTGTGGTGTTCGGTTGCGGAGGAGATCGCGACCGATCAAAACGTCCCCTGATGGGCGCTGTCGCTGCTCGTTTAGGTGATGTTGTCATAGTGACGTCTGACAATCCTCGCTCTGAAGATCCACTTGCCATTATGGAAGACATTACGCTCGGGATGGATTCGGCGACTCAGCGGTCCAATGCTGAGGATAAAGAAGGAACGGCTGACTTTTTCCAAACACCGTATCTTACGATCAGCGATCGCAAACTAGCTATTGAACGAGCGATTCGAGAAGCACACGCAGGTGACGTAGTCGTGATCGCGGGCAAGGGACACGAAACCTATCAAGAAATCGGAAGCGAACGACGGTCGTTTGATGATCTGGAAATCGCCCAAGACGCATTACGTCGCCGGCGGACGAATGCTCTTGTGTCGTAGAGGCTGCATGGTGTCAGAAGTTTTAGGAACGCAATTAACAGTTGGAGAGGTTGCGAAAGCGATGGAAGGGCGTTTGATGTCAGGGAGTTTAGAGATACCAGTTGATGCGGTATCCATCGACACTCGGTCGGCGTCACGCGGCGATCTGTTTTTTGCCATACAGGGTAACCGTTTTGATGGTCACCACTTTGTTGATGAAGCCATTGGTCGGGGAGCGTGTGGTGCTGTTGTGAGCGAGTCGTTCACCCTTCCGCCGTCTAGTGCTTCGAGCGAACCGGTCATGATCGTTGTTTCTGACACGGTTCGAGCGCTGCAGTTACTGGGTAGGCATGTTCGCCGGCAGTCGGGATCTAAGGTGGTAGCCATCACGGGCAGTGCTGGCAAAACGTCCACCAAGGAGATGACTGCCGATCTTCTTAGCGGGACCTACCGTGTCGTTCGCAATGAGGGAAATTTGAATAACCATATCGGGCTTCCGTTGTCGCTGATCAAGTTGCTATCAAAACCTGATGTTGCGGTGGTGGAACTTGGGATGAGTCAAGCTGGAGAAATTGGTGCTCTAGTGGCGATTGCTGAACCTGAAGTACGAGTGTGGACGAACGTCTCTGAAGCTCATCTATCGTCTTTTGATTCAATTGAACATATAGCGGACGCTAAAGCTGAGATTCTTCAAGGTGCAGGCCGCAGCGACAAATTGGTTGCCAACGCGAATGACACGCGCGTAATGACGCGCGCTGCCAAGTTTGCCGGTCAGGTTAGCACCTTCGGCGTTGAAGTGCCGGCCGATGTTTTTGCCGAAGACGTGCAGGATTACGGTCTTGATGGGGTCAAGGCTTCCGTTCGAACTGCTGAGGGCGAGTTCGAGATGCATGTTCCGCTTCTCGGTCGTGGACAGCTCGCTAACGCTCTGGCTGCAATCACCGTGGCGCTGCAATTTCAAATTTCACTTAATGACATTGCAACTCGGATTGAAAAACTTCGTCCCCTGCCGCATCGTGGTCAGGCAATCAAATTAAAAAATGGCATCACAGTGATCGACGATTCCTACAATTCTAATCCGGCGGCACTCACCACATTATGTAACGCGGTTCGATCCACTAACGTCCCAGGTCGTCGTATTGCAGTCATCGGAGAGATGCTCGATCTCGGATCTCAATCGTCTCAGTTACACAAGAAATGCGGCCAGATGATAGCTGCGTGTGGTTTTCAAGAACTTGTAGTGATTGGTAGTGATTACGCAAATGACTTTATTACCGCAGCAGTCGCTGCCGGGATGCCGCCGGGTTCAGTTCAACAAGCCGACACGAGTGAGATGGCAGTTCCTCTAGTGCTGGATTTGATGCAGGCGGGCGACTTAATCGTCGTTAAAGGCTCTCGAGGAATCCGTACGGATATCGTTGTTGAAGGCATAACTCGAGGTTACGCCTAATGCTTTACCATCTTCTCTATCCTTATGGTGCCCAGATTACGTTATTGAATGTAACGCAGTATGTGACATTCCGTACCGCAGCGGCGAGTCTGACGGCTCTAGCCATTAGCCTGATGTTCGGCCCATGGATGATTCGAAAACTTCGAGACGCGCAAATTGGACAAGTGATTCGAAACACTGGGCCGATTGCACATCAACCAAAAGCTGGCACGCCCACCATGGGCGGACTTCTGATTTTGACTGCCGCGATTTTTCCCACATTACTGTGGGCCGATCTGACTAATGCATATGTGTGGATTGCCGTGCTGTCCACTCTAGCTTTTGGCAGTATCGGGTTTGTTGATGATTACCTGAAATTGAGACGACGGTCTCATCATGGTCTTCGTCCACGTTATAAATTGGTTGCGCAAGTAGTAGTTGCGTCGTTAGTAGGAGTAGCTATCCTAGCCTTGACGGAGCAAAACCTTTATAACACGAATCTCAATTTTCCATTCTTCAAAGAGTTGGTTCCAGACCTCGGCTTTCTATACGTGCCATTCGCTGTTCTGGTCCTGGTAGGGGCTTCCAATGCCGTCAACTTAACGGATGGTCTCGACGGTTTAGCCATTGGCACTTTTACGATTGCTGCCGCAGCCTTTACTGGGCTGACTTACATTACCGGACATAGCGTATTTGCTGAATATCTCTTACTTGTTCAGTTTTCCCCAGCGGCAGAACTCACGATTTTCTGTGGAGCGCTAGTGGGCGCGAGCCTAGGCTTTCTCTGGTACAACGCCTATCCAGCTGATATTTTCATGGGCGACGTGGGCTCGTTAGCACTCGGTGGCGCGCTCGGGACGGTGGCTGTTCTCATTAAGCAAGAATTGCTTCTACTGATTGTTGGCGGGGTGTTTGTGGCAGAGGCGCTGTCGGTAATTATTCAAGTCTGCTCTTTCCGCATGACGGGTCGGCGGGTTTTTAAGATGGCGCCATTGCACCATCACTTTGAATTACAAGGTTGGAGTGAGCCAAAGATCATGACTCGATTCCTCGTCGTTGCTGTAATTTTTGCACTTTTCAGTTTAACGACATTGAAGTTGCGCTAAGGCAGACGTGCCACATAGCAAGAAGAAGGATTTTTCGGTTGAAAACCACAGCGTCGTTGTGGTGGGTGCTGCGCAAAGCGGCATTGCTGCCGCCGAGCTGCTGGTTGATAGAGGAGCATCCGTGACGATAACAGATCTGCGGGCACGGACGGATCTTCCAGACAGTTTGCGGCATGACAAGGTGCAACTCGAATTTGGCGAACACCGAATGGAGACGTTCGTGAATGCTGACTTGATTGTTATGAGTCCTGGGGTTCCACCCATTCAGTCGGTCATTCAGGCGGCCAGAGCAGCCGGAGTGCCAGTGATCAGTGAAATCGAGTTGGCGTCAAGATGGATGGACGGTCGTATTGTTGCCGTGACTGGGACTAAGGGAAAGTCGACTACCACNGTTTTGNTTGGACAAATCCTCGCTGNGGCTGGTTTCCNAACNGTTGTNGGNGGCAATATNGGTCCAGCNTTAAGTACNCAAGTTGGAAAATCGAGTCCTGACGTTCTACACATCGTCGAGGTTAGTAGTTTTCAGNTGGAATTGACNGACCAGTTTCATCCATGGATTGCAGTANTACTAAATCTCACCCCTGANCATCTCGATCGTCACGAGACAACCGAGGCCTANGCNGCGGCTAAGNGTCGTGTGTTTATGAACCAANAGGCAAGTGATTGGGTNGTGGTGAATGCTGATGATGCCAACGCCATGTCGCTNGCTNGCGGAANTCAAGGNCNGCAGCGGCCATTTAGTNTTAACGCNACGATTGACAATGGAGTNTCTGTGGAGGGTGGCACCATAGTGTGGAATACNNCACCCTCACCAGCGNCACTGGTTCCAGTGCAGGCAGTTCAACTGACGGGACGGCATTTATTGGCTGATGTACTCGCTGCTGTGACTGTCGCGACCATTNTGGACGTCTCAGCAGACATTATGACTCAAGTGATTTCTGAGTTTAAAGGGCTTGAGCANGTCTTGGAGNCTGTTGCAGAGATTAATGAAATTCGTTTTGTTAANGATTCCAAAGCCACAAATGTAGATGCTGCGATGAAGGCGATCGAGACAATGGATGNNCCGTCGGTNGTTCTACTTGGCGGCCGNCTGAAGGCTGGTGATCTGAGGGAATTACGCANTGCNGTGGCCGACCATGCCGTGGCCGTNATTGCGATGGGTGAAGCGCAGAGCACAATTCGACAGGCGCTGGCCGATGTTGTGCCCGTCAGTGATGCGCGTGACATGGGTGAAGCGGTTCGGTCTGCGTTTGCTTTGGCACCACCAGGGGGNGCGGTGCTGCTGAGTCCTGCATGTGCCAGCTTTGACATGTACCAANATTATGCTGATCGGGGTCGTCGTTTTAAGGAAGAAGTTGNGCGTCTTGAAAGGGACATGAGGNGNAATCGTGAGCAGTGAGCAGTTATCAGTCGCCTTGTGGCGGCGAAGAGCTAGTCGCTGGGAACGTAGGCTACCCCGGTCTACGAGACTGGTGTCTTTGTCCTCAAAAGCGGCTGATGACTGCTCACTGCTCACGNTTGAGTGNCATTANTAATATCGGAATAAACCGATCGAACCTTTAGGACAAGTTATTGNCCCAAGNGGCTTTAAGNAACACAAGAGTATGGCTCGAAAACTGAAGTCAGACAAGNNGCTCTTTATGGCAACGCTCTTACTCATAGGNACNAGCGTTGTNATGGTCTACAGCGCTTCAGCNGTGAAAGCGATGGATGGACGGNCATATTATTTTTTANTTAANCAGCTNAGNTGGGCAATTTTNGGTGTGTGTGGCCTTGCCGCAATGATGCGGCTGGATTATCGGAATTANCGGCAACCTGCTGTTATTTGGACGGCATTGGGCGTTGCTACGTNCTTGCTNGTTNTGGTCTTGTTTGGTCCTGAGATAAATGGNGCACGGCGGTGGTTTGCTGTCGCNGGAATTGGTGTCCAGCCTTCTGAGTTTGCCAAATTAGCNGTCATNTTATTTGTTGCTGCCGTGTTGGAACGCCGAATGGATCGCATTAACGACGTGTCNTACTCGTTAGGTTTTATCGGGCTTGTAACTGCANTGNTTGCCGGNTTGATCCTGNTAGAACCAGATNTCGGTACGGCTNCAGGAGTTGCCGTNNTNGTTGGNGCNATGGTGTTGGCTGCAGGGCTCAGCTATCGCTGGGTCGGTGTTGCGNTGCTGTTAGCTNTGCCGATGGNGNGGTACTTCCTCTCCGNGGGGTATCGATGGCAACGGNTAANCTCGTGGNNGNATCCGTGGNNTGACCGNATGGGAGATGGTTATCAGCTCGTTCAGTCCTTGATTGCGGTGGGNACGGGNGGATTGCTTGGATTGGGTGTCATGNNNGGTGTGCAANNGCNTCNGTNTCTTCCCGAAGCACATACCGANTTCATATATGCNGTCATTGCTGAGGAAACTGGCATTGTNGGTGCGAGTGCAGTGCTCTTGTGCTTCGGCGTGATTGGTTGGCGAGGTTTTCGGGTTGCNTTNCGCGCCCCTGATCGNTTCGGTTCGTTTTTGGCGATCGGGATCACAACGATGGTGANAGGTCAGGCGTTCCTAAANATGAGTGTCGTCTTAGGTTTATTGCCGACCACGGGCATCCCACTNCCGTTCGTAAGTGCCGGAGGGTCTTCGCTGATAAGTAGCTTGATAGGAATGGGGATNTTGCTCAATGTCTCACAACANGCGTCAGNGCACTCATAAGGTGGAGANCANGAGACAGCTCAACGTAGAGCGTTTGTGGTCATCAGNATGGGACTGAGGATCGTGATTGCGGGTGGAGGNACNGGNGGCCATTTATATCCTGGGATAGCGGTTGCTCAGGAANTNACNCGTCGAAGTCCGAAGACAAGAGTGACGTTTGCAGGTACTACGAAGGGGATCGAATCGCGAGCCGTNCCTGAGGCAGGGTTTGAATTGGATTTTATTCGGAGTGCGGGACTTAAGGGNAAGTCGGGAAGGGAATTAGCACGTAATTTAGCGATGCTACCAGTAAGTGCATGTGATGCTTGGCGTCTTCTGTCTCGACGTGTGCCTCATCTAGTGATGGGCGTGGGAGGTTATAGTTCAGGNCCNGTGNTNGCTATAGCTGCACTCCGTGGGATTCCCACACTTGTNCTTGAGCAGAATGTAATACCNGGCCTGACGAATCGACTGCTNNNGCCTTTCGTAAGAGCTGTGGCNGTAGCTTTTGCTTCAACNCTCTCAGATTTTGGGTCGAAAGGGTTCATGAGTGGAAATCCTGTTCGTAAGGAATTNTTTGANATGGGNTCGCAAATTGATCAAGATGNGGATTCAGAAACNTGNCACGTNNTAGTTATTGGCGGATCACAGGGGGCNCACGCTCTTAACCTTGCNCTTCGNCAGGCCGCACCNGCCCTTGCACAAATNAAACCACGGCTCATTGTCACGCACCAGACAGGNGAGCGCGATCTTGNTGAAGTTCGGGAGTCGTATCGTCAAGCCGGTCTTAATGNNCAGGTTGAGNCCTTTCTTGAGCCAATGGCAAAAGCCATGCTGGCCTCGGATCTCGTNATTTGTAGAGCTGGNGCAACGACAGTTNCTGANCTNGCTGCCGTAGGTCGACCAAGTNTTCTGGTGCCGTTGAGGACGNCCGACGAACATCAATNTAAAAATGCCGANGCGTTGGTAACGGTTGGTGCNGCAAAGATGATTGCAGGTGGTGATGTCGCGGCTNCGNTGGNGNCCCATGTAAAAACATTGGCNGCNAATCGTAAGCANCGGAGTGAAATGGGTGCTGCAGCTAGACANNTGGCTCGTCCTGATGCTGCGGCACGGATCGTTGATCGAGCTTTAGAACTTGTTCAATCATGATCGCGAGCAGTAATTCAAGGATGGCAGGGTAAGGGCAGACTGAGGAGACAAAGCGAAATGCGAAAGGTGGAACGGACATAATCATGCTCGGCCGCACGAAAAAAGTTCATTTCGTAGGTATTGGTGGCAGCGGCATGAGTGGTATTGCCGAACTGTTAATAACGCTGGGGTATGTGGTGAGTGGCTCNGACCTCCGATGTTGCGAGACGACNGACTTACTGGTNTCACTTGGNGCAACTGTGCATGAAGGTCACGACGCTAAGTTTGTTCACAACGCCGATGTAGTCGTCATGTCTGCCGCGATTGACTCAACGAATCCAGAAATTCAAGAAGCGCACCGATGTCAAATTCCTGTTATTCCACGTGCGGAAATGCTAGCGGAGCTCATGCGACTGCGCTACAGCATCGCTGTGGCAGGTTCACACGGCAAGACCTCCACTACATCAATGATTGCGCTCATGCTCGAACGTGCCAANCTGGATCCAACTGCTGTAATCGGTGGTCGATTAAGTAGTTTTGGAAGTAATGCGCGTGTCGGACAAGGGGATTACATGATTGTAGAAGCTGATGAGAGCGACCGATCATTTTTACGACTCTCTCCATCAATTGCTGTGATCACCAATATCGATGATGAACACATGGAAAGTTATGGCACGCTTGACCATCTATGTGACGCGTTTGTTAACTTTGCGAACCGGGTGCCTTTCTATGGATTAGTGGCAGTATGTGCCGACGATGAAAACTTACGGGAGCAGGCAAGCAGGATTTCACGGCGAGTAAGAACTTATGGAGTTGATNCTCAGGATGCAGATCTTTTCGNNTTTGATATAGAAGAGCAAGCTTTCGGTTCGACATGNTCNGTNTCCTANAAACCGTTTGGCGAGCGTGAACGNGTGTTACTGGGAACGTTACGCCTCCAGGTGCCTGGNCTTCACAACATTCGAAATTCCTTGGCTGCNATGNTCGTNGGNCTGGAAATCGGTCTGANNTTCANNCAGGTTACTGCNACTTTAGCGGANTTTTCNGGAGTNGAGCGTCGCTTTCAACNACNTGGGGAAGCTGATGGTGTGCTGGTGGTAGATGATTACGGTCACCATCCTACTGAGATTGCANCAGTGATGCNTACTGCGCGTCAGCAGNTCAAGCGTCGAATGCTTGTAGTGGTGCAACCTCACAGATTTACTCGNGTGAGTCGGTTAATGTCCCAGTTCGGTTCAGTGCTGGCTGGTGCNGATGAGGTCATATTGACTGAGGTTTATGCTGCCGGTGAAGCTCCGATACCAGGCGCCACCTCTNAAGTGCTGGCAGAAGTGATAGGACAATTTGGNGAATCGCCGGTGCATCTAGTTGGGTCACTCGATGNNGCTGTNGCCCGCGTGGNACAACTGGCCAAACCCGGGGACCTCGTNATCACATTTGGTGCCGGTTCAATCAGTGGNGTTGCTGGTCNGATTTTTCATCACTTGCAGCAAAGGCAGCGNCAGGATGCTGATGTCATCGAGGCCAATTATGGGTNATAGAGANAGATNATGACAGTCCGCGTACCAACAGATAACCGGTTCAGNCGACGNNCGCAGCTTCGACCCATTAAGCGGCGACGTGTGTTTACANCGCGCTGGCGNCGCGTTNTCAAGGTNAGCGCGATATTCGTANTCGTNCTNNTCGTGGGATATGGANTTNNGGCATTCGTACTTCANANGCCCGTGCTGTCTATCGATCNATTAATTGTGCNNGGGAANGTTCATCTTTCGACGGACGAAGCTTTGAGTTTAGTNGATGGACTTNACGGGGAGAACATTNTCATTGNAGATCTTGAGCAGTGGCGGAATGCATTACTCGCTTCGCCATGGGTGAAAGACGCAACNCTTCGCACGGTNATACCATCGACTATCGAGATTACTATTTCTGAGCGNGNACCCATGGCGTTGGGACGNATTGATGGACNCTTNTNTTTNNTNGATGACGAGGCACGATTGATANCAGAGTACGGAGCAGAGTACNCNCATTTNGATTTGCCAGTCATAGATGGTTTATTGCACCAGACCTCTAACGGNCCGGNNGTAATCGACGATCAACGTTCACANTTAACAANGCGTGTGATGAATGATTTNNAAACCCAACCTCGNNTCGTGNGTCGGGTATCACAGATNGATNTTAGTAATCCNTCGAANNTGGTCGTAATNCTCGATNANGATGAAGCATTAATTTATNTGGGAGTTTACCAATTTGCTGANCGNCTGCAATCGTANTTGNAGATGTTTACGGCACTGCGNGAAAAAGTTCCACACATTGACTATGTTGATCTCCGNTNTGGCGATCGNNTCTATGTGCNNCCTGTCGNGCTAGAGGGAGANNCAAGNGGACAGCAGTAAACNGCNGNACATGTTTGTGAGGGAGAACTNGTGGCAAGAAAAAANCGTTATCTNGTAGGACTCGATGTNGGGACATCCAAGATCGCNACTNTTGTTGGAGAGNTGACNGNNGANGGTGNTCTTGACNTCGTCGGAGTCGGAACNGNNGAGTCTGAGGGTATTCGTCAGGGTGTAGTCGTTAATNTTGAGGNTGCTNTTCGNGCAGTGGACCGTTCAATCAANGAGGCTGAGCAGACNGCAGGAATCGAGATCGACCGTGTNATTCTCGGTCTNTCTGGNNCNCACATNAAAGGNTTCAACAGNCGNGGTGTTGTTTCTGTNGCTGGAAAAAATCGAGAAATCTTTACTGAAGATGTTGGNCGCGCGATTGAAGCTGCCCGAGATATTGCTGTGCCAANTGGTCGAGAAATTTTNNATGNGNNNGTGCAAGATTTNGTTGTCGATGAACAGGATGGNATAACNNACCCANTTGGNATGACNGGNTCTCGNCTTGAAGTAAATGTTCATNTTGTTACNGGNAGTGNATCATCAAANCANAATATCG
>NZSH01000043.1:12205-24606 GCA_002696705.1 Woeseiaceae bacterium
TGNNTANNCCNNGCNGGTGTGAAGGTNCAGNACNCGGTGCTNGAGCAGTTGGCNGCGAGTGAANCAGTCNTGACGNCTGACGAGAAAGAACTTGGGGTGGCTCTCGTTGATATTGGGGGAGGCACGACTGACTTTNCNGTGTTTGAGCGGGGTAGCATCTGGCANACGGGNGTAATTGCAATTGGAGGGGACCATTTTACGANTGATCTGGCGGTTAGTTTGCGCACGCCGATNCCTGACGCGGAGAAACTGAAGCAGCGTGCTGGGTGTGCATTCGCCGCGCTGGTTGATGAAGAAGACATGNTCGAAGTNCCNAGTATTGGAGGACGAGCTCCTCGGAATATGCCGAAAAAATTANTTGCAGANGTCTTGCAGCCTCATGCAGAAGANGTCTTCCATCACTTATGGGATGAAATTAGNAGATCCGGTTACGAACGTTCATTANACGCGGGAGTTGTGTTAACTGGTGGTGGATCCAAGCTTGAAGGNATGGCCGAGATTGCTGANCAAATTTTTGACCNGCCNNTTCGACGGGGGTTTCCCGATGGAGTCGGNGGGCTCGCTGATCATGTGCAGGATCCCAGTTTTGCAACCGCAGTTGGACTTGCCATGTACGTNAATNGTGANGNTGCTGCAGCNCTACCTNCNATTNGGATTGGGAATNTTTNGTGNTTGGAGAGANCGCTTCGGTCGCATATTAAGAGATTTTTTTTAGGGTCATTGGGTATCTAGTGAGGCNTGGAGANTGAATTATGACTNATGTGCAAACACANGACAGTAATGGGCAGNATTCGCCAANGCCGGGTTCACGTATAACCCTGGCTGATGGGAATCGTGAGGGTGCGAAGATTTCNGTAATAGGTGTCGGTGGNGGTGGNGGAAATGCAGTTAACCGAATGNTNGCGTCAGAGTTGCAGGGCGTTCACTTNGTNGCGGCAAATACNGATATCCAAGCTCTCAAAGGTAACTCGGCTCCGACGAAACTACAGCTGGGTCATAAGGTAACCAAAGGACTCGGAGCTGGCGCTGATCCTAANCTNGGCCGTCANGCNGCTCTAGAGGANACCGAAAAGCTTTTGCANACNCTTGATGGGGCAGACATGGTGTTTGTTNCAGCTGGTCTCGGTGGNGGTACTGGAACCGGCGCNGCGCCAGTCATTGCTAGTTTAGCTAGTGAGCTTGGNGCNTTNACTATTGCGATTGTGACTAAACCATTCGGATTTGAAGGAAAGACNCGTGCGTTACAAGCTGAGCGTGGACTNGANGCTCTTAAAGACGTAGTCGATTCNGTCATCACGATACCCAATGAGAGGTTGCTNNCAAGTACTAGTCGTTCGACATCCCTCGTGAAGGCCTTTGCNAAGGCGGATGATGTGCTNCGTCTGGCAGTGCAAGGTATTTCTGATCTGATTCTTGTGCCGGGNCTCATNAATCTCGATTTTGCTGACGTGACGACGNTAATGCACAAGGCNGGCNTTGCTATTATGGGTACCGGTACTGGCGAGGGTANTTCGCGAGCCAGTGATGCAGCTAACGAGGCTATTGCNAGTCCATTACTGGAGCATGATTGCATGAAAGGGGCNCNCGGGGTCATGTTTAACGTCACGGGTGGTTCTGACTTGTCGTTAATCGAAATCGGGGANGCGTCAGNTATNATTCATGAAGCTGCGCACGAAGATGCCAATATTATTTTTGGTGCTGTGATTGATCCCAAGATGGGTAAACAAGTCAAAATTACNGTAATNGCNACCGGTTTTGAAGGTGGGGTNATCGCGCAGNGCTCCAGNTCTACGCCTGTTGATCTTCAANATTATTCTGCATCGCGATCTGACGCACGCGCAACAGAGACGACGAATGAATTACAACGCCCATCACGTTCAAAAAGANCAGGANCGTCAATGCGAACCTCACGTAACGACTATCGNGGNTGAAACATACGAGTGCCTGCGTCGATAAACGGACCGTGGNCAATANAGACTCCTATAAAGACATAGCTTNCCCTGCTGGANCTCNTCCAANATGTTCACCTTGACGTGATACAGTAANTTGATGCACTGCCACCACGAGTAAGGTGTNGCAGTTGCCGTTAGCCCNAGTAAGCGCGTGTGCGCCTACGCAAACAGTGTTCCNGTTACCTCCNCTTGAGCATGTCTATTTGGCAGCAGCGATTAGATTTTCAACACCTACTATCTCTTGAAAGGGGCTGCATCAAAAAGCCTTTCGGAGGTCGGTTGCGTGTTGTGCTCGCTTTTCCNAACACGTATCACGTAGGAATGTCTAATCTAGGATTCCAGACGGTTTATAAGTTATTTAATGCGGATCCAGATGTTGTCTGTGAACGCACCTTTCTTCCTCCAAAACAAGCATTACAGACGGCCATCCAATCTCGAACNCCATTACTTACACTTGAGTCCCAGTCGTATGTCGGTGATTTCGACATGCTGGCAATTTCTTTATCTTTTGAGTGGGACTATCCCAACGTCCTGACTTTGTTACGNTTGTCTGGTATACCGCTTTACGCTGAGGACCGTGGCGAGCGTCACCCTTTGGTGGTTCTTGGCGGTGCGGTTACTTTCCTGAATCCAGAACCACTNGCGCCGTTTATCGATGTTGTGGCAGCAGGAGAGGGTGAGGNGNTGGTGCCTCATTTGGTTGNGGCTGCATCCATGGNCAGTCGCCGTGATGGCCTACGTACACTCGCGNNCCAACGGGGCTTTTATGTTCCTACCTTTTATGATGTGTCCTATGGTGAAGATAATTTTGTTGCACGTTGGGTTCCACATGTAAATACAGGGGCGCCACCCACTGTGCATAAAGCAGCTGTGAAGACCACTGANGCTCTNGACCCNCCCCACACTGNNATTTTTACGCCACAGACAGAATTTGGCTCACGATTTCTCGTTGAGGTCGTGCGAGGTTGCGCCAAACTGTGNCGGTTTTGTTGGGCAGGTTATAACTATCTTCCGGTTCGTGCGTTTCCCACGGAGCGTATCCTGTCGCTGGCTGAAGAAGCAAGAACGTATGCCAATCGAGTNGGACTGGTCTCGATNGCATTGTGTGATCATCCNGAAATAGAAACGATNTTGACTCGATTGCTTGGGATGGGCTACACGATTAGCCCAGCCTCATTACGCCTCGATGACCTTACTCCAGAAATTATTAANCTGCTTCACGAAAGCGGTGAACGGAGCGTGACGATTGCTCCAGAAACTGGATCGGATCGATTACGTCGAGTCATTAATAAGAACATTACAAATGAGCAGATTNTGGATCGGGCNGATCTTATTTTTTCGTCTGGCATTGAAAATCTCAAGCTTTACTACATGATCGGACTTCCCACTGAAACAGACGATGATTTGGAAGCNATTCGCGATCTNACANTCAAGNTACGAGACGTAATGTTNAAACATGGTAGGAAGCGTGGNCGNTCNGGACGGATTACGGCGAGTGTGAATCCTTTTGTGCCGAAGCCTGGAACCGCATATCAGTGGCTACCNATGACTCCTTCGGCAACAATCGCTCGACGCGCGAAACGTCTTCGANCNCTCATGAANAGTATTTCGAACGTGTACGTCAACATAAAATCNGANCGACAGGCATACTATCAAGCACTTCTGTCGCTTGGAGATCGCCGCATTGCTCCGGTTATCGAGATAGCGGCTTCTAATGGNGGNGATTGGCGAGCGGCGCTTGCGGNGACGAAAGTAGATGCTGNTGNTTGGGTGCTTCGCGANCGGAGTNAAGACNTGACTTTGCCATGGGATATCATCGACGGCGGACAAAAGGAGTCGTTTTTTCGTTCAGAAATGNAGAAATCTCTGCATGGNGAAAGCACCTTACCAAGAAATGTCAGTTCTGAGACGATTCAGCTTACGCCAGTGCTGAAATAACAGAATTGAAACATCAAGGACCTAGCAGAAGGACTTGGGCCAGGGCGAGCGTGTCTGAGTGCGTGATCGTCAAGAGTATGTCATTCGCACCAAGCTGTTTAGCATGCTTGGCAGCCCCCGCATGCAATTTGATTCGTGGCGCTCCTCCTTGTCTGACGACTTCAATATCCTGCCAAAGTACGCCATGAGAATGACCCGTGCCGAGGGCTTTCATGGTCGCTTCCTTTGCCGAGAAACGTCCAGCTAAATGCGGTATTGGGTTACGTCGTTTCTGGCAATATTCGATCTCGTGTTTCGTGAAGATACGGTGTAAGAATCGATTTCCAAATCGTGAACACACTCGTTCAATTCGAGGAATGTCTGTGGCATCTAAACCAGTACCGATTACTCTCATAGCAAACACTCTAGATTGTTAATCAGTAATTGTCTCGGCTTGGTCCATGGCTAAATTAGCCAGACGGTCTGCGTTTACGTTCATTTCTCTTGGTATATGTTCGAAGTTGATATGGCCGAGCTGGTCGACTAATTTGCAGGCCTCTTTATAAAGTAAGCGCAGGCCACTATGTCGCACCCGGTATTCTCCGCGCATCTGGCGTACCAGTAGCTGTGAGTCGGAACGAATGATTGCGTCTCGATCTTCGTGGCTTAGAATATAACGCAGTGCTGCAAGAAGACCACGGTACTCAGCCACATTATTCGTAGCGACACCGACCGACTCATATAATTCATCACACAGAGTTCCGTCGGGACGCTCGATGCGCACTCCATAGCCTGCTAACCCTGGATTGCCACGTGATCCACCGTCTATATATGCGACTACCATGATTATGCGAGGCGTCGAAATAATGCGCCAATGTAATTCACGTTAGATATGATCTCAACGGTTATAGTGCAACCCTTGATCAATAATGCATTCATTCTTGGAAATAGAGAATTCGTTGGCAGCTATCACATTGAATTAATGCATTGTTGAGTCTTAAATCATTAAACACTTGTGGACGTAGGCGCACGTTGCAGTATGAGCAGAGCCCCTCCCGTGCTTCCACCACGGCAATGCCCTGTCGCTGGTGCGAGATATGCTCAAATAACGCAAGGGCGCGTGATTCAATTGTACTAACCACTGTCGAACGAGTATCTGTATTCTGTTGTAGTTCGGTTTGAAGTTTGACCTTTTCAGACTCACATACAGCTGTTTCTTTTTTCGTTCTGACTTCTTCGGCTTTCAAAGCTGCTTCGGCCTCTTTTACGGCAGATGTAAGTTCATCCGCAGCCAGCATGAGTTCAAGAATTTGGTCTTCAGCATGACGCACTTTATCTTCAGAAGTTGCAATTTCTTTTTGTATCGCCCACAACTCTTTGTTCGTTTTGACCGCCAGTGTTTGTTCTTTGAACTTACTCAGCTGACTTTGTGCGGTTGCAAGGTCATTTTCCACATCGGTGCGGACGCGCTTGTTATCCGTAAGAGTGTCCTGTGCGGTCACTAATGTGGCCCGACTTTTCTCAAGAGTGTCTTGCAAACTGGCGAGTTGTGAAGGAATGGCTTCGATACGCTGCCGAATTTGTTCGGTCGCAGTATCGATTTGCTGTAAGCGAATTAAGTGTTCGAGATCTGACAACATCGGACAATGTGAACGTTGCAACCGGAAAAAATCGAAACGACTCCCTGCATACGAGTAAGTCTTAACATCTTGTACTCGAAAGCATCAACAGGGCTCTGCCTTCTCGGTGGGTTACTGACTGACATAATCCTGTATTCTCTCAGGTTCGTTAGCTGAAGTCGACCCAGAGATTTGATTCACTGCTGTTTTGACTTTGAGCTACCAAATAGAACCTGTATTGCAAGGTAGAAATGGTGGGCCCACCAGGATTCGAACCTGGGACCGACCGGTTATGAGCCGGTGGCTCTGACCGCTGAGCTATGGGCCCTAGGTTTTTCTTAACCATCACAATCGGCAACCTGTATCCGTATGTGATGGTTTTCTAGGTTCTTCCTTCTAAAAATGCCTTCAATTTTCTACTTCGAGATGGATGACGCAACTTACGTAGTGCCTTTGCCTCGATTTGGCGGATCCGTTCTCGGGTAACTGCAAAACTTTGACCGACTTCTTCGAGAGTATGTTCGCTACCATCTCCAACACCAAACCGCATCTTAATCACCCGCTCCTCTCTCGGAGTTAATGACTTCAAAACGTAATCGGTCTGTTCCTTAAGGTTTACGTTAATGACAGCTTCAGCAGGTGAGACAACCTGTCGATCTTCAATGAAGTCTCCGAGATGGCTATCTTCTTCCTCTCCAATAGGTGTTTCCAGAGAAATGGGTTCCTGCGCAATCTTTTGCACCTTTCGCACTTTCGAAACCGGCACGTCCATGCGGTCAGCAATTTCTTCAGAACTNGGTTCCCGACCCAGTTCTTGAACTAATGCTCGCGAAGTTCGAATTAGNTTATTNATTGTTTCAATCATNTGCACAGGAATTCTGATNGTTCTNGCTTGATCAGCNATTGCTCGNGTAATTGCTTGGCGGATCCACCATGTGGCATAAGTCGAGAATTTATANCCTCGTCTATATTCAAACTTATCAACGGCCTTCATTAAGCCAATATTGCCTTCCTGAATCAAATCGAGAAACTGAAGGCCACGATTCGTATATTTTTTGGCGATCGATACTACAAGTCTCAAGTTAGCCTCAACCAGTTCTTTTTTTGCTGCCTCNGCATTCATTTCGCCTCGGTCGATAGTTCTTAGTGTTTGGTCTAGTTGGTCGGGCGTGCTCTCAAGTTCTATCNTCATNTCCCGCATNANCNCTTTAACTTCTCGNAAACNGCGCATNGCNGCCTTGCGATTCTCTTCTTTTAGTCGGCCACGTTTGCTGGTGGATTTNACTTGACGCTCTAAGCCANCGATNTCTTGCTGGATGCGTTGTACCGCCTGNGCGGATTCNACGATTGGTTCAATCATCCTTTGTTTTACAGGTTCAGTNAATTCGATNTTCCGAATTAATCGCGATATTTCGATTTTTGCGCGAAGAGATTTNCCTTTTGCGCGNCGGTANCGCTTTTTNTCGCGNTTCAAGATTGTTTTCAACTTGGCATCGCGCTTNATTACNTCAGTTCTGGCTTTNCGAACGCNGCTAATTTGCTTGAGGANTTGTCGAGNCCTGNTCGCAAGGCGATCATCGGTCACTTCCTCTTCNTNAAATATNANGAGGTCCTTAANGCCGANGNCATNTNGCTTCANCTGTTCCCCNATGTGAATNATGTGCTTTGCTACGGTNGGTGTACGGGAAATTGATTTCATTACCATCAGTTTCCCACGCTCNATTCGCTTTGCAATTGCGACTTCNCCTTCTCGTGTTANCAGTGGAACTGTCCCCATTTCCCTCAGATACATNCGAACCGGATCGTTAGTTTTGTCGAGTGTTCCAGGAGTTANGTCAAGTTCAANNTGATCTCGACCTNNNTCNGGTCNGCCNAAGGGNTTTTCTTCACGAACTTTTTGGTCTGAGTCGANAACTTCAATGCCGGCNCTATTGAAAAGGGCGAACANTTCGTCCAANTCNTCNGACGATGTGACNTCAGCTGGAAGCAATTCATTCACTTCGTCATAAAGNAGNAATCCCTTTTCCTTNCCTACTGCAATNAGCTGNCTAATCTCGTCGTATTTTTCTTCAATAGCCAACGGTTTCTCCTCTCTCACCNATCTATGTCTGATCTAAAGAACTCAGGGAGTTAAAGTTTCGATGAGCGACAGCAGATCTTTTTTTCGTTGCCAGAGTACGTCTATCTGGGCCAGGTCTTCNGCTGTGCCGTGCTCTTGTAATTTNTCTATTTCTTCCTGTAATAAAGNTCGNTCGCGTTCATACCTNTGGCGCTTAAGGGTTCGAGCGCANTCAGNGGCATGAGCTGGAGCGTNTGTTTCCTCTACTATCGTTGAAACGACNGATTTCTCTTCTNGNCNTAAGCGTTCCATNAANGCTGCAGGAACGTCTTTTACTGGCCACCCNTGAAATGATCGAGCGCCGAGAAGCAGTGCCCCCGTAACGAGGCCTTCAACATCCCTGTCATCCAGTTCGGAAAGAGCTTNGAGTGCCGTTTCTGGCTCATGCACAATCGCCCANATTAACCCTTTTTCCGCCGTTCNGACTTCAGGTTNATNAGGTANAGTTTNCTCTTCAACNATNGTGCGTCGAGCAACGGCCGCCTTGCGAATTTCGAGACGNACTACTTCTTCCATCACTCGTGCTTTGTGAGCCAGACGGTCCGCAAACTGGTCTCGAGTTGCAGCATCTGGAATGGACTTAGCGACGTTTAGCATTTGATTTAAAAATTTCCTNCGCTGATCGTCANTGGTAAAGTCGTAATCAGCGGCNGNNCGNTCTAGCATAAATTCCAAGTANTGCCGTGAATTGCGCAGTATTTCCATGTAACGTTCTGCGCCTTGCTNCCTAATAAATGTATCGGGATCTTCGCGGTCTGGCAGCACTGCAATATTCACCTGAAATCCNTCTGCGATTAGCANCTCTCCAGATCTTGCTGCGGCCGCCTGGCCTGCGGTGTCNGCATCGAAGTTCAACACTACTTTTGATGTGTAACGACGCAATAATCGGCTTTGGTAAGACGTCAGGGCAGTACCGCAAGTCGCGACTGCTGGAGTAATTCCAGCTTGCAGTACTTGGGCAAAATCAAAATAGCCTTCAACTAGTACGGCATATTTCCGTTTGCGAATTTCCTGTTTTGATAGATGAAGTCCATACAGTGTTCGCCCTTTTGAATAAATTGGTGTTTCTGGCGAGTTCAGGTATTTTGGTTGCTGGTTAGGATCNATTGCCCGNCCACCAAACGCCATAATTGATCCTCCTTCACGGCAGATTGGAATCATCAGTCGATTTCGAAATCGATCGNACAGCAGCCCTGACTCTNTTTGTATAACTAANCCNCTTCGNAACATTAACGGTTGAGAAAATCCTTGCTNCCTTAGACGGTTNGTGAGGCCGTCTCGNATNCCCGGAGCGAACCCNAATCCAATCGCNTTNATTGTTTCTGCTGTCAGACTTCGTTCTTCGAGCTGTCGCTTGNNNCGTGCGCCTGNNNTNTCCGCGAGANNTTCACGAAAATATTCCNCGGCGACTTCTTGCATCTTCAAAAGNGCTTCTCGTTCNGCNTCAGCAGCGGGGTCCGCGTTGTCCTGCTTNTNAGGTAAGGTCATTCCTGANCGTTCGGCNAGTTGCCGTACGGCNTCAGGAAATGTGATTTTNTCTCGAAGTTCTAGAAACTTAATAACATCACCACCGACACCACAACCAAAGCAATGAAAGAATCCCTTATCTGAGTTGACATGAAAGGATGGTGTTTTTTCACCATGAAACGGACACAAACCCTTATAGGTNGCCCCCGANTTCTTTAACGACACAGAATCTTGTACTANCCGCACGATGTCNGNNTGTGCCTTTAAGTCGTCGATGAAGTTCTGCGGAAAAAGTCCCATGTTATGTTGNAAAGATTCAGNTCGATCGATTTACCTTAGCCNGTCTCTCTAGTCCTTTAGTGTAACAACTGTNACGCCACCACCGCCTTCTTCNGGTGGNGCTGTGTAATATNGTTCAACGATTNGATGATCATCTAACAAATTAGCGATNGCTCTCCGTAGCCGACCGGTGCCATGTCCGTGAATCACTCGCAGGTTCGATTGATCCGCTANTAAGGCTTTGTCCAGGAATGNCTCGGTTCTCGTCAGTGCTTCATCAATTGTGCAACCGATAACATTCAGTTCTGNTAACGATTCATTCAACTCTGGNNGTTGNACGCTCACTTTCGCAGGAGGTGAGAACTTNNGTGATCCTTGGTCTATCATTCGNAGGTCTCCAAGANGTGCNAGAAGTCGCTTGCCCTGAATATCCACNTCAGCNCTATCCTNTGCAACGTTTGTAACGACNCCTTCAAACCCCATACTTTCTACNATGACATGGTCTCCGACAGAGAAGCTNTGCGCTGNCNTGTTGTTTCGNTCAAANGTNGATTCGGNTTTGATGTTTGGGNGGTNNTTCTGAAAGCGATTCGAAATAGCATCTATNGTTTTTCGAGCAGTTACACGTGNCGCTCCTTGAATTCCAGTAGTTATATCTTGTAAATNCCCAGANGAGGCAGCCTTTGTTAATGTGACNATTTCTTTCTTGAATTNCCGCATTGTCAGGTCGATTTCACGCTTAGCTTCTCGGACACTNGTATCAACNCCTCGTTTNTTCTCAGCACGAATGAATGNTTCCTGCTTGGTAAGAGCAGTTTCACGAGCGCGNAATCCCATTTCTGTATTAACTANCTGANCACGTACTTGAGCAACATGATGGCGTTCGTCATCAAGTGTTCGTAAATCCTGTTCAAGACGTNCTAAATGATTAGAAAGCTGGATTTCAAGTGTAGTTTGGCGAGTTNTTGCGGCTGNNACAATGGAGGGNGCTAANCCTAGCCNGGCTGAAATTTCGAGTGCCAAGCTTCGTCCNGGGGAACCGTAACGTAGCACGTAGGTTGGTGCAAAGGTTTTCGCNTCAAACCCAAANCCAGCACAAGTCACTCCATCAGTCGTGGATGCNTATGATTTAAGTGCTTCGTAATGGGTNGTAGTAATGACTTGTGCACCCCGCNGACGAAAATGGTCCACTATTGCTGCTCCGAGTGCTCCACCTTCCGCAGGATCGGTNCCANCACCTATCTCATCCAGAAGTAGTAATGCTGGAAAGGTCAGAGATNGATCCATTGCCGCAATATTCGTAATGTGCCAAGAAAACGTGCTTANATTTNCTGAAATCGATTGTTCGTCACCAATNTCAGTAAACATCGAACGGAAGACAGGCACTCGCGAGCCTGTCGCGGCNNGGACGTGAAGTCCTGCTTGGGCCATGAGTACAACTAAACCGGCCGTCTTTAGTGCGACAGTCTTACCGCCCGTATTCGGACCGGTTATTACAAGGGTGGTGATGGGTGGAATTAATAANAGGTTGACTGGGANAGGNTCGGAGGGGATTTGCTCGTTCACTGANNTNTTATCANCAGTGGTCTGNNCAGCNTNNCNAANGCGTTCTNTTACNGCTGGNATTANTAGTGGATGNCTGGCCGAACGTAATTCAAGCGTGCCATCTGTTGAGAGTGTNGGTTCAATCCCACCCACAAGTNTNGAGAAACACGCTTTGGCATGGATCACATCGATTTCCGTGATTGCATCGATAGTCTGATTCAAATCAGATGANCGCTCTCTGAAAATNTCAGTGAGTCCAAGAAGAATTTTTCTAATCTCAATCTGTTCTTGCTCAACTAACGCCACAATGTCGTTGTTGATATCAACCGTGTTCAATGGTTCTAGGAACAANCTTGCNCCGCTGCTGGAACTNCCATGGACAATTCCAGGCAGGTTTTTTCGATGNGCTGTTTTTACTANCAAGACGAAGCGTCCATTGCGGTCGGTTACGATATTTTCCTGCAGNTAAGATCCTGTTTCTTTGTTGCNNATGTAGGATTCCATCGTGNTACGGAGATGGCNACGTTGTTTGCGAAGTNGCTCGCGAANTGTTTGTAGTGTGGGGCTTGCACTGTCGATTATTTCTCCTGATGCAGTGATTAACTGATTGACTCGTTTAAGTTCGGCATCGAACCGCCTGACCTGCGTCGCCAATGAGTGCAAGATTGGAAAAGCTTTACGAGGGAGTGTGCAAATCGATTTCCGCACTTCGTTAACCGAAGCAATGAATTCCGTGAGCCCAAGCAGTTGCTGGGTTTCAAGAATTTGTCCTTCGATCGATAACACAGCGAGTGTTTTCTCTAAAGCAGTAGGGGCTTTTAGAGGAAACAATGATTCCAGTCTTAACCAACCAACGCCCTCCGTTGTCGCCGCCAAAGTCTTCGCGACCTGTTTTGGATCGCTCTGAGGAACGAGTGCCTTGAGTTGTGCAGCGCCGAGTGACGTCACCGCGAAACTACGAGCAATATCGATAACTCGGTCGAACTCAAGCGCCTTTAGGGTGCTAAGGTTCATGGAATTGAATGGTGCCGGAGATCGCAGGTTCCCACTTCCAAACACTGACATGGCAGGGAACTGAACCCTTAACTTTAACACCATGTTGCCAATGGAACAACCGAAGACCACCTGCTATTTCTTGTTTTCTAGGGTCCGGAGGTGGGGTTAATCATTATCGGATTTAGAGGTAATGGGTTCCTTGGATGCTGACCGCCATTAAAGGCTATAAAAATAGGTCAAAAGGAACTAGTTACTTGCTTAAGGACGTATCTGGATTTCCAGATTGGCATTGATGCTAGGTAATGCAACTGTGTATACAACATTGGTTGAGCATATGTGTGATTATCATGATTTGTCCAAGTGGTTTATGAGACTCGCGATGGATGCAGCGCCAAAACCGTTATCAATGTTGACCACCGAGACGCCCATCGCACAGCTGTTCAGCATTGACAGGAGCGCTGTGACACCACCAAAACTCGCTCCATAACCCACACTTGTTGGTACAGC
>NZSH01000004.1 GCA_002696705.1 Woeseiaceae bacterium
TGTAAGATGTGGTCATCAGAATACATAAACCATTGACGAAAACAGGGTTGGGCTTGAAAAACTAACATTTTTATACCCTCTATTCGTTTTTTCCAACCAAAGTGTTCTAAAAAACCAGTTCCTGTTCTCGGTCTATATACAGCATCAAAACCAAATGTGTCTTTATTTATCTTCCAATTTCCTGAGGTGGGCAGTGGGTTTATTGGTGTGGTGTTGATAATAAGATCCCCTGTTTGTGTGTGTTGCCATCCGCAGTGAGGTGCCAATGCCTGTGCTGATGGATGCAGATCGGATGGCGCGCGCACTTACGCGTATTGCTCATGAAATAACTGAACGGAATCGGATTAGCGATAAATTAGTGCTCGTAGGGATTCGCACCAGAGGTGCGCCGATTGCGCAGCGTATTGCTAAGGAATTACAAAATATACTGGGGGAACCTGTTCCAACTGGCGCGCTTGACATTACGCTTTACCGAGATGATTTGATGCGCCAACCTGTTGGGCCACAGCCACTGGTACGCCGCACAGAAATTCCATTTTCAATTGATGACAAACGTATTCTCCTCGTGGACGATGTGTTGTACACGGGACGAACGATACGTGCCGCATTGGATGCACTAATCGATTTTGGTCGCCCGCGAGATATTCAACTGATTGTTTTGATAGATCGCGGACATCGGGAGCTGCCAATAAAAGCTGATTATGTTGGGAAGAATTTTCCTACGTCCACGAATCAGAGCATCCAAGTCCATTTGAGCGAAGTCGACGGCTTGGACGAAGTTGTGCTTGAGGAAGGAATCCCAGTTTGATCAGTTTGACACAATGTTTTGTTGAAGAGAATTGTCATGGACTACTCAACTAGTTCTCATCAGGTTGTGGAGTCGAATGATTCTGCGATGCCGGTTAAGACGATACAGGCACGTCATTTGTTGAGCATCAATGATCTTTCGGTTGATGAAATTATGTTGATTCTGGAAACAGCCGAAGCGATGAAAGAAATCGGATCTCGTGCCATTAAGAAGGTTCCTACATTGAGAGGAAAGACCATTGTTAACCTGTTCTATGAGCCGAGCACGCGCACACGAACCTCATTCGAGATCGCTGAGAAACGACTAAGTGCGGACACACTGAATATTTCGACAGTTGGCTCTAGTGTTACGAAAGGTGAAACTCTAATCGATACCGCACGCAATCTTGAAGCCATGGCTCCTGACATGATTATCCTTCGTCATCCCTCCTCTGGCGCATGTCATCAACTAGCACGCGTTTGTCGCGCACGTATCGTAAATGCCGGGGACGGAATGCACGAACACCCAACCCAGGCCTTGCTGGATGCATTCACGATTCTGGCCCACCATGGCCGTATTAAGGGTCTTAAGGTGGCGATTATTGGAGATCTGTTGCACAGCCGAGTTGCGCGATCCAACCTTTTGTTGCTGAAGTTACTAGGGGCTGAGGTGTGTTTGTGTGGTCCTCCGACGCTGATACCTCCTTCAGTGTCTGATTTCGGTGTCCGTAGCACTACATCGATCGAGGATGCTGTCACGGATGCTGATGTCATTATGATGCTGCGAATCCAAAAGGAGCGGATGCGGGGGCATTTTGTGTCGTCATTACGGGAGTATTTCAACGTATTTGGTTTGACTTCGGCGCGTGTGGAGCGAGCAAAGTCAAACGTCATCATCATGCACCCTGGGCCTATTAATCGTGGCGTTGAAATTGCCTCGGAAGTTGCCGATGGAACCCGTTCGGTAATGTTGGAGCAAGTTTCCAATGGAGTAGCTGTTCGAATGGCCGTGCTGTACTTGTTGGCGGGAAGTGGGGAAACAATCTGAGGTTTGGAGGGTCTAAGAGCTAATGAAAACCTTGTTGAGATGCAGTCGTATGGTCGATCCAGGGCGTGGAATCGATGGAGCATGTGATCTTTTGATCGATAACGGCGTCTTTGTACAAGTCGGCGGTGATTTTGATGCTTCTGGAGCGAAGATTGTTGACGTGCCACCAGATTGGGTAGTGTGTCCTGGCTTTATCGACATGCACGTCCATCTCCGCGAGCCAGGTCAAGAGCACAAGGAAACGATTCAGACCGGTACAGCCTCGGCTGTTGCAGGCGGTTTTACTGCTATAGCCTGTATGCCAAACACTGACCCGGTCAACGACAATGCTGGCGTTACAGAATTTATTTTGGCAAAGGCGACGCAGGCGAACAAGGCACGCGTGTATCCAATTGGTGCCGTTTCACGTGGCTCTCTCGGAAAACAACTGTCTGATATTGCGGAGCTTCGTAAGGCTGGTTGTGTTGCCATTTCCGACGACGGTTATCCAGTTGCGGATGCTTTGCTAATGCGCCGCGCGCTTGAGTACGCGGATATGTTCCAAATGCCCGTTATTGATCATTGTGAAGATTTATCGCTAAAAGGAGATGGGGTTGCACACGAAGGTTTTCATGCGTCCGCGTTGGGTCTGCGTGGCTTGCCGGCGGTGGCTGAAGAACTTATGGTCGAGCGGGATATTACGCTTGCCGGGCTAACTGGGGGAGCAGTGCATATCGCACATTTGAGTGCGCGAGGATCGTTGCGTGCAGTCAAGTCTGGAAAGGAGCGTAACATTCGGGTGACGTGTGAGGTCGCGCCGCATCATTTTACGTTGACTCACGAAGCCCTGGCTGGGTACGACACAAATTTTAAGATGAGTCCCCCGTTACGTGAGGCGGCTGACTGTGATGCGATACTTGAAGGCTTGGCCGATGGCAGTGTGGATGCCATNGCCACTGATCATGCTCCACATCACTACGATGAAAAGGCNTTGGAATTNGATGNAGCNCCATTCGGCATTATTGGNCTTGAGAGTGCGGTGTCTATTTCACTCGATCGGTTGGTCCACTCGGGNATTTTATCTTTGTCAAGATTGGTTGAGTTGTTGTCGACTAATCCNGCTCGCATCTTNGGCGTAGAGGGAGGCACGGTGGTTGAAGGAGCGCCAGCTGACCTCACTCTCCTTTCATTAGATGCAACGACAACATTTAAGGCGGCTGATGNGNNCNCAAAGGCGNGAAATACCCCATTTGACGGTTGGGAATTGCATGGCGCTGTTGCGGCNACTGTAGTCGGCGGGCGTACTGTTTTCGTCAACNCTGGACTTGACGGAGCCACGGNGTTCTCCATTGGATAACGCAGCTAAATAATTCAAANAAGGNAGGTGACGTGAGTCGGCAACGTGAAGTGCGNAATAAAGCCTTGAANGNTCTACAAGATCTNGAAATTTTAATGCTCAANGGGCATTTCGATTATGGNAACGGATATCACGGGCGTGTTTACTTGAANCCCCATCAGTTGTTNCAGCAACCGTCCACNATNTGGCGATTTGCACAGGANCTCATTGATGTTTTGNCTGAAGACCTGATTTCTAAGACTCAGATNGTTGCCGGTCCGGTGACTGGCGGGGCCCTCTTGGCTCATACTATTGCTGNGCTGCTCGATGGNCGGCGAAGCCTCACTCATCCCCCATGTAGTTTTGCGCCGTTCAACTTCGATCCGGTCGAAGGTCTAACCNTGCGAAGTTTTTATGCGAGTCGGATGTCCGGCAAGCANGTGCTCNTAGCTGACGATATTCGAAATACAGGTAAGACATTCGAGCAGTGCGCAACCCTTGTACATGGCGCAGGTGGTTCAGTCATCGGAACGGTTGAGATCTGTGATCGACTCGAGGTTNTTACGTCACTGGAGGTTCCCAANACAGCTCTAGCTGAATACCGNGCACCTGAGAATTATCCAGTTGCGGAATGTCCACAGTGTGTAACNGGTGAACCAATTACGACCTTTTGACACCAGACTTGTCCAATCANCAATCGTTTNCTAATTCCTCNCNGTCNCTAGGACTGGAACTTGANCGACTGTACCGGAGTCATGACCGNGTGCNNGNTAGTGTTGATCCAGTTCACTTNGTCCATCGGTATCGAACNAATGCCGATAGGGANGTGGTTGGATTTTGTGNGGCNGCATTAGCATTTGGACGNGTTGAGAGCATNCTATCCACCCTTGAGCTATTACTTGCGGTTNNCGGTCCANCNCCNTTTNAGTTCATCAAATCGTTCGAACCAAATCGGNATCGCCAGGANTTGTATNTAATTAAACACCGATGGATTCGNGGCATTGACATCGTTGCGTTGCTCTGGATNATTCGGCGGATGGTAGAAATGTCCGGGTCGATCGAGCGGTTTTTCGCTGAGGGTTACGTTNACGAGGCTAGCGATATCGGTAATGCACTNGANTCNTTTTCTCAAAGNGCTTTGCAAATCGATTTATCAATTGTGTATGGGAAAGAAANGCCCANAACCGGTGTGCAATATTTTTTTCCGAAACCATCGTCAGGGAGTGGATGTAAGAGNNTGAACTTNTTTTTACGNTGGATGGNACGTAAGGATGNGATTGATCTTGGAGTATGGTCTTTAATTTNAAAATCGAAATTAATTATTCCACTTGATACTCACATTGTNCGTGTTGGCCAGTGTCTNAACTTGACCAAATATCGTAGCCCAAGCTGGCGNATGGCAGTTGACCTCACTGCATCGTTACGTGNCTTTGCGCCGAATGACCCAGTGAAGTATGACTTTTCANTGTGTCGACTCGGAATGACTANTTCATGCGGNTTNANGCANGCTCATCAGGATACGAACTGTCCNCTTCGCGGTCTTTGTAACCCAAGTGGTTGTAAGCNGCAAGNAGCGAATTGACCATCTGGTCGGCACTGAAATATTTGCANACTCGTGCAAAGCCATTTGCTCCCATNCGNGCGCACAACTCCTGGTCNTGGAGTAGTCGAATGATCGCCAANCTGAGTTCCTGNTTGTCTCGTGGAGAGACTAACAGTCCNGTCTCNTTATCTGTAACTACTTCAGGAATNCCACCCGCNCGCGTTGCAACGATAGCGCGGCGAGCTGCCATGGCATCAAGTANTGAAGTGCCCAGTCCCTCNGTGATTGAACTTAANACAAAGATGTCAAAAGCTTTATGGAACGCCAGTACATTTGGACGGAATCCAACNAGGAAAACANACGTTTCNAGGTTGAGAGNTTTAATCTGTGCCCGCAGTGCGGATTCGAGTTGGCCCTGCCCAACAATAACNAGTCGCGCTTCGGGAATCTTGTCTAGAACACTTGGCATCGCATCAATCAAATAGCGATGACCCTTGTGNGGGACNAGCGCTGCAACATTTCCTACGATAAGNGCATTTTTTGGAAGGCATAATTCTTGGTGNAAATNGACTGGCCTCGNGGCCTCAAGTTGTTGGATATCAATACCGTCGTGCACNAAGCATGCCCGATCAGCTGGAAATCCATCGCCGATTAGCATCTCGCGAATAGCATTCGATGCACAAACGAACCCATCNACNTGCTTGTATTTCCANCGTGAAAAAATATTCTTNTTGAGATGAAAATCGACACGACGGGATGCCATCAAGAANGGCCTTGGNTTCGGTGCNCCGAGCAAAAGNGCTAAGGCNGCTATAGCTACTGCATGTGGATCGTGCGCGTGAACAATGTCNGGTCGCAATTTTCTAACAAGTCGAGACAGCTTCCAGGCNATTTTGAGATCCAGTTCATGGCGTGGAACCAGAGGTATCACGGNAACGTCCTTCTCGGCACGGTGGCGAAGTTCACCTGCTGGATGTNCCACNAGCGTTNTCTGNTGTTTGCGCGCTTGCATGCCGCGAACGGTCAACAACACNTGATTTTGTCCGCCTCGCCAACTCNGTGCNGTGTCGATGTGCATTGAAAACATGAGTTGTTTTCAGNAGNAACCGAGCCTTAATTGNCGTTTCCCGATGCTCGTTTGTGTTGAAATTCCCAGAGTTTGATGAATTTCAAGAGCACGTAGTAGGTGTTCATTACTGATACGATGAAGCCAGGAATCCCGTCACGAATNCCTCCACGAACAAGATAGTTTCTGATGAATGCGAACGGAGGGTGGACAACCATTTTCCACANGGAACCGCGTNGGCCTTGCGANGACATTTCTTCTGCAGCAAGTGTGGTNTAGCGGTCCATTGTCATAAAGTGNTGAGAGAGGTCGCGGTAGGCGAGGTGGTGTATTTCATTTNGAAGAGTCCCGGTAGTTCCCTGAACNTGCACTGATTCATGTACCCGACGTTCGTTCCAACTNGCCAAACGNCGAGTGTATAACCTGAGTTGATAGTCGGGATACCAGTCGGTNCTTCTTATCCATCGACCTAGATGAAACGCAACGCGGGGAATCCGGTAACCTTGATTGACAGGCTCCGTTTTTAAAAGCTCTTGAATTTCTTCGGCAAGTNCTGGGGGAATCCGTTCATCCGCATCTAGCGATAGGATCCAATCATGGGATGCGAGCGAGGCNGCATAGTTCTTTTGAGCACCATAGCCTTNCCAGTTTCTTGTTGAGACATGTTTCGTAAANCGCTCTGCGANTNTTGNNGTTTCATCAGAGCTACCCGAGTCGACAACAATTAGTTCGTCTGCCCAGGTTACCGAGNCCANAGCAGCTTCGATGTTCGCNGCTTCGTCCTGAGTGATGACAATGACTGATAGCTTCNGCACCGGCAGAGTGTAGCATCAACCTAAGNTGAATCGATTGCCTAATNAGTGAAATCGATGTNTCGGNTGAGCTCTCCTAGAAAGAAGTAGGGGTATTAATACTGTTNGCTNAAGTTNCATGCTAGAAGAAGTTGCCACCACCAGTCTGANNCGAANTACCCGTTGTNGTCTGTCCATTACCCGTCGAGGCGGTAGAACCGGTCCCGCCTGCACNTNTTAGCGTGAAACTCCCTCCNCCNCCGGTTAACGANGNCTCTTGCACCGCATCGAAATCTACGATTGCTNGATTGTAATCCAAGATAGCGCCCAGTTCGTTGTTGCGTGCCTGCGCTAGGTCGCGTTGAGCCTGGAATACCAGAAAGCTTGTTGACATGCCGACGGNAAACTTTTTCTGTTCCGCNTCCAACCGTTGTTCAGCGAGTTGNCGTGCGGACNCCGTNGCGTCGACTCGTTTAAGGTTGGTATTCACTTCCCGACCAACCCGTCTGACCTCGCCTGCNACTTGTAGTTCAGTGCTCTTGATTTGAGTTTCCGNTTGTCTCCGTTGCAGTCTGGAACGNACAAGGTTCACATCAGCCGTACTGGTGCCGATCGGNTAACCCACTGTNAAACCGAAAGTCCATGTTGGAAAATCACTGGTGAACACGTCTCCTAGGACTGATCCGTAACCTTTCGTCACNCTGTTNNTTACGTTTCCACCAAAAAATGAATCCCTGGTCAGTTTCGTTCCACCGACACCCTGCGCAGAGTAGTTCANTTGGAAATTAACATCAGGGAGCGTCTGATTTTTGTAGTAGCGGATGTTCACGTCGACATTCTCAAGATTTTTACGCACCCGAGATAAATCTGTGCGTTTTGATAACGCGTTGCGCACAGCAGCATCGATATCGATTTCTCGCGTTTGCAACAGAGGTGTATCAGTTGGTTCGAGATTGATCTCCCAGAAGTTAGGCGCTACCGGATCCATGATTAACGCTCGAAGACCATCCTCCGCTTCTTCGATGGCTGATTCCGCTACGATCACGGTTTCTTCGTTCCGTGCCACTTCGGCTTGTGCTTCGACGATGTCGATGGGTGCCATAGTTCCGACTTCGACTCTGGTCTGGTTGTTACGGAGAGACTCTTTAGCTAATTCGAGCGATTGTTGTTGCACCGCAAGTGAGGCAATGGCATAGGAGAGTTGCCAGTAGGCATTCTTAACTTGTCGAACGGTTGAAACGATTGTCTCTCGTAACTGGACGTCTGAAATTTCACGATTCTTTGTGCTAATCAAAAGTTGCTGCCGTGCGTTATCAATCTTAAAATTGCGCAACAGAGGCTGCGAATAATTGAAGTTAACCGTCGATCGCACTGAAGGATTAAAACTCGTAAAAAAGTTTGACGTGGACTGCGTCGCGCTATTCCAACTAACGTTATAGTTACCGCCCCATTTAGTGAGTTGACTGATGCCGATGTCATTCGAAAACGCAGTCGTGTAAGTGCTTACCGCTCCACCATCTAGCTGAGTTGATGACGGAATTGTTCGGTCGTTGTTCTGAAACGTCGTGCTTAACGTGGGTGTCCATGCTGCCCTGACGGTGGCAATTGATAGGTCTTGCAGNTGTGGATTGAGTCTTTNGACCTGNATCGTCAGATTCTGTTCNAGNGCCATTTCAACTGCGTCATTCATTGATAGNCGACGAGTAATACCCTGNTCTGCTTGGGTATGGATNTCGTNNGGCAGCACGATGCCTGCAGATCTNGACAAAGAGGCGACGGNCGGCTGATTAATTTCAGACATGGATTGTCCGAAAACCGGAGTTGCAATNATAAAAGTTGCCACNNCGGNAAATAAGTATCNACGGGCATTTGTAGCTTCCAGAGACATAACAGATTTCTCCAAATGTGATTGAGACAGAGGCGTCGGACAAGTGTCTTGGGATAACAATTAAGATCCAGACCACAGCACTACATATACATTGAATGCTAGGGTTCCCTATATATAGACGAAACAATCCACGTTCACGTTTCAAGCAATTGTATACTGACGGCGGTGNGGCCCATTAAAGGGATGAGGTTAGGCTAAACTGTTTAGAACTAATTGCTGAGAGGCCTTCCGCCATAGGACAAACGAGACGTTATGGATCAAGATACAATTTTAGCCCTATTTCGTCGTTCTGGGGCNCTTCTTGAAGGCCATTTCCAGCTTTCATCNGGATTGCACAGCCCGGGGTATCTGCAGTGTGCACTCGTTTTGCAACATCCTCATGAGGCGTCTTTATTAGGTGCAGAAATTGCGGCTAGAGTCTCACACTTGAAACCAGAAATCGTGGTGTCTCCAGCGCTTGGTGGAGTCGTGATAGGTCAGGAGGTGGCTCGNGGACTGAATACTCNAGCGATCTTTGTTGAGCGACGAGATGGCACGATGGTTCTTCGGAGAGGATTTAAACTGCAGCGCGGCGAACGTGTGCTCGTAGTTGAGGACGTGGTTACAACAGGTCGGTCAACACGTGAAACCATCGAGGTCGTGCGTNGTGCAGGCGCTCAGGTAGTTGGTGTAGGTGCAATTGTTAATCGCGGAGGCCCCGCAGTCTCGTTGGACGTCGACCTGCAAACCTTAGTGAGCCTGTCGTTGCCAACTTACAAACCGCAGGATTGTCCATTGTGTTCAAACAATGAGCCGCTTGTTCAGCCAGGGTCACGACTAAAAGGTAGTGAATAGACCGAGATGAGGCGCTTGGTGGGTTTCGCATAAGTGGCTCGTCACTGAAATGGTGCNGAAACGTTCTGGGAATCTTGGTGATGTTCAGAACTATCAAATTAATTGTAGCCTATGATGGCGCGTCGTACGTGGGATGGCAACGACAGGAAAATGGTAAATCTATTCAGGCTTACGTTGAGGAAGCAATCGAACGTATTGAGGGTCGGCACGTGGGTATCACTAGTGCCGGTCGCACAGATGCCGGCGTTCATGCGATAGGCCAGGTTGCTAGTGTTCAAATGCACAGCGAGATCGGCACAGCGGCACTTGTTAGAGCTTTGAATGCGAGCCTGCCACGGGATATTCGGATCTTACAAGCTCAGGAAGCCACNTCTGATTTCAATGCACGTCGAACTGTAAAGTCTAAACATTATCAATACCGGATTATTGTTGGCGACAGCATTAGCCCATTCGAGTACCGGTATGCATGGCATATGACACAGAATCTTGATTGTTCAGCTATGCTTTCGGCTGGCGCTTTGCTTGAAGGTGAGCACGACTTNGCAGCCTTTCAAGCAGCTCACAGTTCTGTCAAGACCACCCTGCGTCGCATTCTTCGCCTTGAGATTAGCCGATGTTCTTTAGGNGATCGCACGATCGACCCTTTTCCAGTAGTAGATGGTTCGCTCGTTACGATCGATATTGAAGGAAATGGATTTCTTCGGCATATGGTTCGAATCATCGTTGGAACACTCGTTGATATCGGCACAGGCCGACGACCGCCAGAGAGTATTAAGCACATAATCCAAAACCGTGATCGCAGCGAAGCCGGACCCACCGCGCCAGCCCGTGGTTTATTTTTGGTAAGAGTGAANTACTAACTCATGACATAAATTCTTGGCCAGCTTGAACCCCCATCTAACACCTTGTATCATCAAGGTTTGTTAGGATTCGTTGTGCGTAGATCGTCTTTTCAAGGTGGGAGGATTGCGCCGCGTTATGTCACTTGAAGATGTTCTTAATTGGGTTGAACCTGAATCGATAGAAGCATCTTTGGCGAGGCAAATTGACTTTGATCGGCTTCCCACACATGTCGCAATGATTATGGATGGGAACGGTCGCTGGGCCGCGCAACGAGGACTGCCACGGGTGCAAGGTCACAGTGCGGGTATTGACTCAGTGCGTGATGTTGTGGAGTCATCTGCCAGACTTGGAATCCCAGTGGTCACCTTGTACGCGTTTTCGGTCGAGAATTGGAAACGCCCACAAAACGAAATCAAGACTTTAATGGGCTTATTAAAGAAGTATCTACGCCTGGAACTACGGACGCTATTAAAGAACAACATTCGCTTTCAAGTGATCGGGCGTGAGGATGAGTTGGCTGATGATGTTCGTCAAGAATTGGAATTCGCCCAAGAGGAGACGAAGGCGGATACGGGCATGGTCTTCAATATTGCGTTGAATTACGGTGGACGAACGGAAATAGTTGATGCAGCACGTCGAGCCATTCAGTCTAATGTTCGAGCAAACGAATTAGACGAAACGCGCTTTGCAGAATTTTTATACACCAGTGGTCAGCCAGATCCAGATCTTCTGATTCGTACGAGCGGCGAGATGCGTGTGAGCAACTTTCTACTCTGGCAGATTGCCTACGCAGAGATCTGGGTAACCGAGACTTTGTGGCCAGATTTTCGTTGTCGCCATTTATTCGAAGCGTTACTTGCTTACCAGAAGCGCAATCGGCGGTACGGTGGTATCGCTAGACCGGCTATTGTTGGCTGACTGTTACACTGACGAGTGTCTTTGACTCAGTTCTTTTCCATTCCCACGCTCCTATTTGTTGGTACCGTATGGTTTGTTCACCTCGGTTGTACCCCTATGACCGAACCGACAGAGGAACGACGTAACGTGCCAATAACGGCGACAAATGTCGAGGGTGTTATTGTCAAAGGATTGGCGCCTTCAGTGGCTGGAGGATTTCATTCAGCCATCCTATTCGAGCAAGACGGACCTCAAGCAAAACCATTNNCAANAGCCACAGTAACNATNGATCAGCGTGGTTTAGTATTCGTTCCNGGTTTACTNGTNGCCCGAGTCGGACAGGAGGTGGCCTTNACGAATGGAGACGATGTGCTGCACAACGTTCACGTAACGAATGCNGCCACNCTTGAGACGATCTTTAATGTCGCTACTCCGAGNAATGGGGCNTATCTTCATATTTTTGAGAGNGTTGGNACCTACAGTGTGTCNTGCGACGTGCATCCGGCGATGGCCGCGTACATATTGGTCACAGAAGCAGAGTATGCGGTNGTNGCTCAACGGGGAGGTCAGTTTGCATTATCCGATATACCGCTTGGTCGTTATACAGTGCGCGTTTGGAATGTTGATGCCAAGCGCCGTAGTGTGCGTAAAATNGACNTNACANNGGANNCNGAGCTGAATCTCGTAACACCAGAGTAAAGGTNGNNAGGGAAAGTGATAANNCCNGAATCCAAGTTCATGCAAATACNCTNCNACGAATCGAATCGCGTTGTCNTTGCCCGTNNAGGGTCACTNTAAATGGCTCGNGTCCTTAGTGGTGTAGTCATGATTGCTATCGTTGTGGGTGCAACATGGTGGCTGCCAGCAGGAGGTACACNCGTACTGGCTGGAATCGTCTTGGTTGTTGCCGGGATTGAATACTGCAGACTCACTTTTAATCTTAGTACTCGCTTACTAACTTTGTTGGTCAGGNTGTTAATCATAACGGCTGCACTAGCAACTAGTGCGTTAGTTGCGAGGTTTGAGATGCCGACCGCAGCGGTAATGGCTNCAACGTTTGCAATAGGTTCTATTGCGTTGACTCGTCAAGCTTTACGGCACGATGAGCGTTGGTATGCTTTGGTAGCNATNATGTTTGCGCCACTCTATCTTGGATTACCCATGGGGTCATTCGTAGCGATTCGAGCAGAGTTTGGGCCCGAGGCGGTACTTCTTATACTGGCGACGCTTGTTGCGAGCGATACCACACAGTACTACGGGGGTCGAATGTTCGGACAACGACTCTTGGCACCCATCACTAGTCCGAAAAAAACCGTTGAGGGTGCACTGGTAGGTGTAGCTGCCGGAACGCTGGTTTTTACAATTATAGGGGCGTGGTGGNTGCCAAACGCTGTTTGGTGGCTTCGCNTATTGTTTGGACTTGGATTGGTTGGCGCAGGTATTGTTGGAGATCTATTTGAGTCTTCCNTGAAGCGCNCAGCTAGGGTTAAGGANGTCTCTGCGTTGATTCCTGGACATGGGGGTGTTCTTGATCGTCTTGATAGTTTCTTGTTCGCGATGCCACTTTATTACCTGATTTTGGGTACGCTGTAAGGAAGTGTGAATGAAACACGTTGCCATCTTGGGCTCAACGGGATCAGTGGGCACGAGTGCACTTGATGTGGTTAGTGCGCATAGNGAGAANCTATGNGTGGTTGGACTTGCCGCTGGGGAAAATGTNGAGCGTTTTTCAGATCAGGTTNAGAAATTTAAGCCNAGTGCCATTGCCATGGCAACTCNAGNGGCCCTCACAAGCGTACAGANTCGGCTTCANGNGGCAGATATAGATGTGANGTCAGCTTCGTACGGTACAGAAGGATTNATTGCAGTGGCAACTCACCCGGANGCCGATGTTGTGTTATGTGCGTCCTCGGGTACGGCAGCTCTTGAGGCTGTACTAATGGCCATTGATGCGGGNAAAACGATTGCGCTGGCCAATAAGGAAGTNTTNGTGATGGCTGGAGGTCTTGTGACCGAGNTAGCGCGCCAGCGGCAAGTTTCNATACTGCCTGTGGATAGTGAGCACAACGCTATTCATCAATGCCTGCAAGGCCAGACTGATGCAGATATCAAGCGCTTAATTTTGACAGCCTCCGGTGGACCTTTTCGAGGTCAATCGGGCTCCGCGCTGCAAGACGTGACTCCAGAAGATGCGCTTCGTCATCCCACATGGACCATGGGGGCGAAGATCACNATCGATTCAGCCACGATGATGAACAAGGGGCTTGAAGTCATTGAAGCGCACTGGCTTTTTGGAGTGCAACCGAACAACATCGACGTTCTTATACATCCTCAGTCGATTGTTCATTCAATGGTGGAGTTTCGTGACGGATCAGTAATTGCTCAACTGGGCATTGCCGACATGCGACTGCCTATCCAGTACGCTTTGTCCTACCCGGAACGTTGGGATGGAAATCTACCAGGACTCGATCTTACTCAGTGTGAAACTCTTCAGTTCCAGCACCCGGATCACACGCATTTCCCTTGTCTTGAACTCGCTTATCGAGCTTTAAAGGGTAAAGCGGAGCTGTCAATTGCCTTGAATGCGGCCAATGAAGTCGCTGTAGAGGCATTTCTCGACGGTGAATTGACGTTTATGCACATTCCAACCATCATTGAACGAACTCTCGATGCTCGTGATCTGATGTCACCAATGAACATCCGTACGGTNGGTGACGTACGGGAAATNGATCGCTGGGCTCGGGATTTTTCCAATGAGCAGGTGACCGAGTTAGAATCAAAGCAGTAGGTGCAAAGCTATACAGACCNGTGTGCTCGATCCGCGGGTTGCAACTGAATGACGCAGTGATCGGTCGCACATAATTTTTAGGACGCGAGGTTAAGAATTTTGCTGACAAGTATTGCGGCATTCACGTTCGTACTTGGTGTGTTGGTGTTCGTGCACGAGATGGGTCATTACCTGATGGCCAGAAGGATCGGGATAAGGGTATTGACCTTTTCATTGGGATTTGGACCAAAGCTACTTACCGTAAGACGTGGTGATACGGACTACTGTATTAGTGCGATTCCTCTCGGTGGCTATGTGAAGATGGCCGGCGAGAATCCTGATGATGTTCGATCAGGAGCCGACGACGAGTTTCTCTCGAAAACAAAATGGGAACGTTTCCAGGTTCTCATCATGGGTCCCACCATGAATATCATCCTGGCGTTCGTCGTTATGGCTGTGGTGTTGTATCAAGGCGCGGATGTGCCCGCCTACGAGGAGCAACCTCCCATCGTTGGGTACGTCATGGAAGCTTCGCCGGCTGAACAAAGTGGCATTCGTGTTGGTGATCTAATTCTTAGCATTGGCGGTCGACCTGTTCAGACTTGGGAGGAGTTGTTTGTCACAGTGATGCCGAGGGCTGAACGTGAACTTGAAGTTGTGCTTAGGCGTGGCCTGCAGGAGGTGACGACTCAGGTTACACCAGAGGCTCAGACACAGTTCCAGGTAGGTGACTTGGGCGTAGTGCCGATTATGCAGCCGCAAATTCTCAATGTGATGACTGGTGATCCAGCGGACCTCGCCGGCATCAGACCACGCGATGTCATTACAGCAGTCAATGATGAACCGATCACACGAGACAACCCATTCGTAGAAACCATTAATGCAAATGCTGACGTAGCTTTAATGTTGACAGTTGTTCGCGGTGGCCAGACGCTCAAAATTGAGGTAACCCCTGCCTTGCGTGGCAACGTGGGCTTGATCGGTGTCGAACTGAGTCCATTTGAAGTAAGAACTATTGAGCCGGGACCGCTGCAAGCGATCCAGATGAGTTTTGAGAAGAACTACGCATGGTCTGGATTAATCTTTCAAACTCTTGGTGGATTATTAACAAGCGAAACCTCTCCGAAGCAATTAGTTGGGCCGTTGGGGATCGCTCAGCTTTCTGGAGGTGCTGCCCAGATAGGCTTGGTCGCACTCTTTACGTTAATGGCTATGATTAGTTTGAATCTGGGTATTTTGAACCTCTTGCCTATTCCCGTGTTGGATGGCGGGCACATTTTCATCATGGCTCTTGAAGGACTCTCTCGTCGAGATTTCAGTGTTCGAATCAAGGAGAAAATTCAATTGGCCGGGTTTGTCGTGCTTTTGATGTTAATGGTCACCGTGATCTACAACGACTTAACACGAATAAATTGGGGAGAGTGGCTTGGTTTATAGTGATGATAGCGAGGTCCTAATGAGAAGTCGCATCGTGTTTGCTGTAATAGTTGCACTCTGGTTGGGAGTTATGCCAACTACTGCCGACGAACCTGTTGATGCTGAGGTTAACTGGCGGATTCGTCAGGAAGGCACAGCGAATTCACAAATTCTTCAAACCTTACACTATCTAACGGATGTTTACGGCCCACGCTTAACCGGTTCCCCTAATCTTGAAGCAGCAGCGCAGTGGGCTGTGGATCAGCTTGAAGAGTGGGGTCTCCAAAATGGCCATCTTGAAGCTTGGGACTTCGGTCATCCGGGCTGGCTCAATGAACGACTTACGGCTCATATCGTCTCACCTGTTAAAGATCACCTTGTCTGTGAGGTGCTAGCATGGACCCCGGGCACTGAAGGTACTGTAAAGGGAGATGTGTACCAGCTTCGTCCACCGCTTCGCCCGACTGAAGAGGAATTGTCGACGTACCTTGACTCGGTCCAGGATGCTGTTGCTGGAAAGATCGTACTTTTTGGAGAGCACCGGTTGGTGCCGGTTACGTTGGCTGGGAGTGNTCGGCGTCGTGAGGAGTCAACACTCCGAGCGGATTACAATCCAGAGGGTANTAATCCTTCTGCGCAAGTCAGTCCGCNGCGTCAATCGACGTCAGCGGACTCGGACGTCCTNTCGGCTCGAGAAGTCGCCCAGCGGGTAGCAAGATTTTTACGGAGTAGCGATGCANTGGTGCAGGTGAACGATGCCGGTCGAGATCACGGGCAAATTAGAGCCTTCTCGAATCGTACGTATGATCCTGAACAGGNCTTGCCGACCGTCATTATGCGGAACGAGGACTTTGGTCGTATTNCGAGATTATTGGAGCATGATGCTGTTTCGCTTGAGTTCAATATAGTCAATCGCTGGTATCCAGAGGGAAGCACTTCGTACAATGCCATCGCTGAAATTCCTGGAACAGATAAGGCGGACGAAGTAATCATGTTGGGAGGNCACCTCGACTCTTGGCATGCAGCCACTGGTGCTACTGACAATGGAATTGGTAGTGCTGTCATGATGGAGGCAGCTCGTATTTTGCAGGCCATTGGCTCAGCACCACGCCGTACTATTCGAGTAGCACTGTGGAGTGGTGAAGAGCAAGGGCTGNTAGGTTCACAGGCGTATGTTGAANAGCATTTTGGTACTTTTGAACANCCGAAGCCNGCNTATGGCAAGTTCGGTGGGTACTTTAANATCGANTCAGGTACAGGACGAGTTCGCGCTGCGNAGGTGTTTGGNCCGAAAGANGCTGCTGACNTACTCCGNACAGCNCTTTTACCCTTTCAAGATCTGGGAGTTGNGGGTGNGAGGGCAACGGTAAGCCGNCGNCGAGGNGGNTCNGATCACACNTCGTTTAACGAAGCTGGCTTACCTGGGATTGGGATGCGGCAGGANCCCATTCAGTATGGTACNTATACTTGGCATACGAANNTNGATACNTTCGAACGAGTCATTGAAGCGGATGCCATAAAATCTGCCATCNCGATTGCGGCATCGGTTTACCATCTAGCTATGCGTGAGGAATTGTTNCCCAGACTTGAAGNATCAGACATGCCCTCGCGTTCAGGTGGATAGNTTNTATCGACTCCAATCACGNTACGGCCCAAAAAACATCCGTTAANCACGCCCGCAAGTTGTGNCAGCATCTTAAGAGCGACCAGCGGTAGCTGGCAGTNCCAAGCATTGTGGGCNACGGNTNNTCCATTNGATCAGTCGGAAAGTNCANAAGTAGCGCAGNAGGCCATTANCCAATGAANCNACTCCATCATCACTTGCNATCGGAAATAAGNCCGATGCTTGCTCTGGCTGTGCCGATGGTTCTGACCGAGCTTGGATGGATGAGNATGAGCACGGTCGATNTNCTGATGGTAGGACCACTTGGACCTGAATCGATTGGCGCTGTAGGCGTGGGAAGCATGCTTTTTTTGGCGTTGGCNGTGTTNGGTATAGGGATATTGCTAGGGCTTGACAGTTTAATTNCACAAGCTTTCGGNGCNAAGAAACTTGATGAATGTCGCCGATGGTTGTTGCACGGCNTCGTGATGAGCGTGTGNCTGGCGCTGCCATTAATGCTCTTGGTTTGGCTCGGCCTNCCATTTCTAGATTTGTGGGGATTTAGCGCTGAGGTTTTGCGATTGACCGGTCCTTATCTTGANATCATCACTTGGAGTACATGGCCGTTATTACTGTACGTAGCCCTTCGCCGTTATTTGCAAGCGATGGGNGTTGTGAAACCCATCATGTTTACCTTGTTGAGCGCNAACNTGATCAACATCCTCGCAAACTGGGTTCTGATTCATGGTCACTTCGGCGCTCCNGCACTTGGNGTAAATGGGGCTGGCTGGGCGACTTGTATCTCGCGTTTGTATATGGCAATTAGCCTCGTGGTTGCGGTTTTCCTCCATGATGCCAAGAGTGGGCANCTATTTAGGCAAACGGCGTTNCGCATCGAGCTTCACCGGATGTGGCAGTTGTTGAGGCTCGGNTTACCTGNGGCCATACAGGTTACACTCGAAGTTGGTGTGTTTTCAGCTTCCACTGCTCTTGCTGGAAAGTTGCCCNCCATAGCGCTNGCCGCGCATCAAATTGTACTGAATATGGCGAGTATTACGTTTATGGTTCCCTTGGGCATGGCGTCAGCAGCTGCGGTTCGAGTCGGTCACGCGGTTGGTCGCATTGATCCTGCCGGGGCTAGTCGTGCTGCATGGACAGCTGTNATGCTNGGCGTTGTTTTCATGGCTGGTGCAGCTGCACTGTTTCTATTGGTGCCGGCACCATTAATGCGTTTATTCACAACTGATGCTGCTGTGATCACAACGGGAGTTTCGCTGCTGTTCGTGGCCGCGATCATGCAGATGGTCGATGGTCTGCAAGGTGTATTAACCGGCGTGTTTCGAGGGGTAGGGGACACGCGGACGCCGATGTTTTGGAACTTGGCTGGTCACTGGTGTCTGGGTCTTCCCTTGGGGTATAGCCTCTGCTTCCTATGGGGTGTCGGTGTCATTGGGTTATGGATTGGACTCTCAACAGGATTAACTGTTGTGGCCCTGATCCTGTTGGCAGTTTGGACTAAGCGCGCCAGAGGATTAGCTAACTGGCTACCAAGTGATGTTCATAAATCNTGATCTTGTACTTGGGACTCACATGGATTGAAAGACAAACTGTTCCATAGCTGTTGCGAGTCCACCGTCATCGTGATTGCCGGTGACTGGCCAGCCACGTGCTTTCAGCTCTGGGACGGCGTTACCCATAACAATCGCTAGTCCNGCGAATTCGAGCATGTCACGATCATTTAGGTTGTCACCAATTGCCATAACTTCGTCTCGACTTATTGCAAGCCGTTTNGCTAANCGCTGCAGTGTNGNGCCTTTCGAGCATCCGGCNGNCAGNACGTCCAGGAGTGAAAAATCTCGATNNACGTACTCGGTGAGNGTGTGTGAAAATTCGNGTGNTCTAGGTANNCTAGTCAATACTTCGGCCAGNGNGCGCATGGCGTCAACNCTACCATTGAAACTTACTTGGATCGGATCATGTGATAATGCGTCGAGTAACGAGTCAACTTCTAGAATAATTGATTGATGNAGTTCGTAGTAGGNCTGTCGATTTGGGTGATTCCANTCAANCCCTTCAGCNACAAGNTCGTATTTTNCNGGCTCGTCAAACATCATTAACNCGNNCTCACGTGCTNCACGCGTCGCTTCAATGATGTAAGCGGCTGTAGCCTTGGGTATAACACAGCGTTCAAGTGTTTCACCACTTGAGGACTTAANAAGTGCACCATTATTCAGGATAAGNTTTACCGAGNGGTGCAGATTGTCAGAGATTAAACGTGTGTGNTGAAAAGATCGTCCCGTAGCTAGTNCNATTTTAATNCCGCNGTCCAGNGCATGGTTAATGGCAAGGTGGTTCACCCGNGGTATTTCACCGNGACTGTTGGTTAGTGTGCCATCAATATCGATCGCGATAAGCCGAATAGCCATTATTNGAAACGAAAAAAGTCGAGAGAAAANTATTNCTAGGATTGGGCGTGAGNGTTTTTCTTAANGTAGTGTGTCACGACGTAATCGTCGATCAAGNNTTTAAANTGATCGAATAATTCATTGTNTTCCCCACGCAGTGTTGTGACATGTTGACCATCGACGTAGACTGGGCACGTTGGAGCCTCGCCCGTNCCAGGAAGACTAATNCCAATGTTTGCNGCCTTCGATTCGCCTGGTCCGTTAACGACACACCCCATCACAGCCAATGTCAAAGTTTCANCNCCTTCAAANTTCAGTTTCCATTCTGGCATCATTGTACGTACGTANTCCTGAATACNTTCAGCAAGGGCTTGAAACGTCGTACTGGTAGTTCGTCCGCATCCTGGGCAGGCCGTTACGCTCGGTGCGAANGAACGAAGTCCAAGCGCNTGTAATAGTTCGCACGCAGCATAAACTTCTTCGCGACGGTCGCCANNAGGCTTCGGAGTGAGTGAGACCCGAATGGTGTCNCCAATTCCTTCTTGCAAAAGGATGCCCATTGTCGACGCCGACCACACGAGNCCNCGAAGGCCNATNCCCGCTTCGGTTAGTCCAAGATGTAATGGTTGATCAGTCTTTTTTGAGAGGGTTCGGTAAATACTACAAAGGTCACGCGGTCGAGACACTTTGCAAGAAATAANGATCNGNTCCTGTTTCANNCCTGCAGCTATTGCGAGTTCAGTTGATCGTACGGCAGAGACCACCATACATTCGTTNATGANTTCCTCTGACGACNGGCCAAGATCTCGAACNGTGTTTTCCTGCATTTTNGCTGTAACCANTTCNTGNTCAAGCGAACCNCCATTTACTCCAATGCGNATCGCCTTTCCATGGTTTTTNGCGATTTTACAAATGGNCGTGAATTGTTCGTCTCGGCGATCACCGGTGCCAACGTTTCCCGGGTTAATTCGATATTTATCAAGNGCNCGGGCGCACTCAGGGTAACGAGCTAATAANTGGTGACCGTTGTAATGGAANTCGCCTATAAGGGGCGTTGTGAANCCCTCNTGCTTCAGNCGACGTTTAATTTCAGGTACNGCCAGAGCTGCNGGAGGGACNTTTACGGTAATNCGCACGAGCTCCGATCCTGCTTGCGCCAGNTCCATGCTTTGNTCANCTGTAGCAGNTATGTTAGCCGTGTCTGTGCTCGTCATCGACTGAACTGCAATGGGGGCGCCACCGCCAATTTGCACGTCGCCAACCGAGACGCCGATGGTTCGATGTANNTTGAGTTCAGTCACGTTAAGAATCATACCATTGCAGCCTTTTCCNCTAAATTGTCACTNTGCAAAGGGTTAAGCTTGAAGCNNCTGNTGAANANGGNCTGAAGATGCTCTGACGNTAGATTNCAACTTCANGCGCTGGCTGAGCGGTCTNANGGNTGTGACCACNACGCTCGTTTAGCNGCANGCATNGCTTTCTGAGAANCTTTGATTGTGTGTTCCANATCTTGGTCGGTGTGGNCTCCAGAAAGAAACNAGGCTTCGAATTGCGAAGGTGGGGGATAGATACCCTGANCGAGCATCGCATGAAAGAATGCNGCNTATTTNTTGGTGTTAGCTCCCACNGCACTATGATAATCATTCACTGGTTTCGCCGTGAAAAACGGTGTCAGAAGCGATCCAGCGCTATTGACTTGAACGTNCACTCCTGNATCCTTGGCGGCTTTGGTTAAACCAGTTGTGAGTCGCCCACTCATACGGCTNAGCCGCCGATACAGAACATTGGAGAGACGTTTGAGCGACCAAAGTCCCGCCGTCATCGCGAGTGGATTGCCGGAGAGCGTTCCGGCCTGATAAACCTCACCCATCGGAGCTACCAGAGACATGAATTCTGCTGCGCCACCNTAGGCGCCAACCGGTAGGCCTCCNCCGATGATCTTNCCNAGGCANGTGAGATCAGGATNTACGNCGAGCAACGATTGGGCGCCGCCCTTTGATACTCGAAAGCCAGAGATAACCTCATCGAAGATTAGAAGGCTATCATTTTGATTGCACAGTTCTCGAAGGCCCTCTAAAAAACCACTAGCAGGTAGCACCACTCCCATGTTTCCAGCGATCGGCTCAACAATAACGGCTGCGATTTGGTGCCGATGCGTTCGAAATAAGTGCTTCACGGAATCAAGGTCATTGTAATTGGCCACTAGCGTATCGCTGGCGACACCTTTAGGCACACCGGGGCTACTAGGTATACCAAGTGTGAGTGCGCCGGACCCTGCATCAACGAGAAGAGAGTCCGTGTGTCCATGATAACAACCCTTGAATTTGAGAATCTTGTCGCGTTTGGTAGCGGCTCTTGCAACGCGAATCGCACTCATTGTGGCCTCAGTTCCCGAATTGACAAACCTTAACTTTTCAATCGAGGGTATTAATGCGCACACATGTTCTGCGAGAGTCGTCTCTAGGATTGTTGGGGCACCGAAACTAGTGCCTTTCGCGGCGGCAGCAGTCAAGGCACGTGTTAATCCAGCAGGTGCGTGACCATGGATAAGAGGGCCCCACGACATGACGTAATCTAGGTAGCGTCGACCATCTTGGTCCGTAAGATGGGCACCTTTACCTCGAGTGATGAAAGGAGGTCGACCTTTGACGGCCGCGAATGCGCGGACGGGACTATTCACCCCGCCGACTAAGATTCGTCGCGCCCGTGTAAAAGCTTGTGAGGAGGTTGATCGAGCGGAAGGCATGCGATCAAGATATCACGTCTCGACGCACGAATGAGAGTAGGAACTCTTTGTTTTCAAGCACCTCAGGGTTTAAAAAGAAAGCGCCTAGCCCATTCTTTTAGCGCAGCAGTCGAGCTGCCTCACGGGCATAATAGGTGATGATAATATTTGCGCCGGCGCGTTTTATCGCCAGTAGAGATTCGAGTAGGGCGGATGACTCTTCTAGCCATCCGTTTTGCGACGCGGCTTTGAGCATCGCGTACTCGCCGCTCACCTGATAAGCTGCGGTCGGGCACATGAACTCCGCTTTGACCCGCGCGATCACATCGAGATACGGTCCTGCTGGCTTAATCATGATGATGTCTGCACCCTCTTCTAAATCGAGAGCCACTTCTTTAAGAGCTTCCTCTGTGTTTGCAGGATCCATTTGATGCGTTCGTCGGTCTCCAAAGCTCGGTGATGAATTAGCAGCATCTCGAAAAGGTCCATAAAAGGCAGAACAGTATTTAGCTGTATAGGACATGATCGCGACATTGTCGTACCCTTGGTTGTCCAGTGCTTGGCGGATGGCTTTTACGCGACCATCCATCATGTCGGATGGTGCGATTATGTCCGCGCCAGCTTCAGCATGTGAGATAGCTATGCGTACCAGCTGTTCCACAGTAACGTCGTTGGCAATCTCATCGTCAACGATCACGCCACAGTGGCCATGCGAAGTGTAACCGCACAAACAAACATCACTTGCTAGGATTACCTGCGGAAGTTTTTCCTTGAGCGTACGGATTGCGACTTGCACGGGATTTTCTGGGGCCCACGCTGCAGAACCACTGTCGTCTTTACTGTCTGGTACGCCGAAGAGCAAAATCGAACGCACTCCATCCTTTAGCGCCGCTTCAGTTTCTTTTACCGCTTCATCGACTGACAATTTGAATACGCCAGGCATGGACGGCACTTCCACGCGGACGTTCGTCCCCTCACAGACGAACAATGGATACATGAAATTGTCTGCTGACAGATGTGTTTCTCTAACAAGCGTTCGCAGAGCTTCCGTTCGCCTCAACCGTCGAGGGCGTTGAAGTAAGTCAAGAGTTGTTTGTTGCCGCGAGCGTGTCGAAGAACTATCTCGGATCGTCATTACTGTTATTTTATGATCAGCTTCCAGTTTGAGTGAAGTGTTCAACTAAGGCGTCCACTAATGCAGGGATTGTATATTTGGTTGGAATAATCGAAGTCTGAATGCCAAATTGTTGGGCAGCTTCCGCGGTAACAGGCCCAATTGATGCAACTGGCACTGTTCGTAATAAGTCAGCAGCGGATTCGGCGCCAAGATACTGAACAAAGTTTTTGACAGTTGAGGCACTTGTAAAAATGATGGCATCGATCTGTTCCTGGAGAAGCAACTGATAGATGTCTGGGTCGCCTGGTAACTCTGGCATTGTGCACAAGGTTCTGTAAGCGATGACGTCTTCAACTGTTGCACCAGCCGATCGTAATTGCCTGGGTAGCACATCGCGGGCGATGTCAGCGCGAGGGAGCAAGATCCGGGCGCCGGTCAGTTTGGTCTTCACCTGCAGTGCCCCTGTAATTGCTTCGGCCCGATGTTCTTCTGGGATGACGTCAACCGTAAGTCCGCGTTTAATGAGTCGATCGGCTGTCGCCGTTCCCACTGCACATAATCGTACTCCTTTAAGGTCTCGAATATCACGACTGTCAGTTACGAGATGTTGAATAAAGGCTTCGACTCCGTTTGCGCTAGTGAAAACAATCCAGTCAAACTCCTTAAGGCGTGTACATGCCTCATCAAGTGGACGACTGTCATCAGCCGGCACGATTTGAATACTGGCGGCCTCGATCGGTTCAGCACCGAGGTCGGCTAATCGGTCTACAAGATCTCCAGCCTGTTCGCGTGCGCGCGTGACAATGATCCGCTTGCCGAAGAGAGGACGGGTATCAAACCATCGCAGATATGGTCTCAAGTTAACCGTTGAACCCACGATGAGCACAGCTGCACCGACTTCGCCGGAATGCTGAATTGCTTGGTCCAATTCCTTCAGTGTGCCTTCGATGGTACGTTGGCTGGGCATAGTTCCGTTGTATACCGCTGCTGCTCGGTCCGTTGGCGCTCGACCATTTGTCAGTAATGATTCAATAATGTGAGGTAGTTGGTTAGCGCCAGCGTAACAGACGATTGTATGGGTGAGGTCGGCTAACTTCTTCCAGTCGACGTTAGGCGCTTTACCGGTTTCGTCTTCGTGGCCTCGCACGAGTACAAGGGCATCACCAGCTTCCGGGTAGGTTACAGGCACGCCGGAGTAACATGGGACTCCAACTGCCGCTGGGATTCCCGGTACCACTTCGAATGGGATACCTTGCTCGTGTAGAAACATTGCTTCTTTTGCGCCACTATCAAAGACATAAGGATCACCCCATTTTAGGCGAACAACGAGCTTACCTTCACGAGCTTTGTCGGCCAGGAGAAAACTAATCGCATCTTGTTCGAGCGATTCTTGCAAGGCGGCTGCTCCGGCGTCAATTATTTCGGCATCGTTTCTTGCCATATTCAGTAATCGTTGATGAACGAGGTGGTCATGAACTACGACGTCAGCCATTTTGAGATAGCGAAGTCCTAGGACGCTGATCAGTAACGGATCTCCTGGGCCGGCGCCGACAATGAGAACGCTAGGTTTCGGCATGATTAAGAGTGTGGTTCCGGCATTGCCTGCGCCCGATACGCGTCCTCTAGAACTGCCTGCGCTCCTTTGGCAATCATTTGGTCAGCGAGTTCTTGGCCGAGTAGTTCTGGAGTCGTCACCGGTCCGCGATGTCGACAGACTATTGTCTTTGTACCATCCAAGGTGCTTACTAAGGCCCACATGTCGAGATTAGAATCATAAGGTAATGCGAGTGCGCCAATCGGTGCCTGGCAGCCACCATCAAGTGCGGCTACAAGCGTTCGTTCCGCAACAACTGCTGCTGCCGATGCGTCATCATTTACAGATTTCACGATGGATTGCGCACTTCGATCATCGGAACGTACCTCAAGAATGATTGCGCCTTGTCCAGGCGCAGGTACGCAAAGGTCGATAGGTAAGGCCATGGAGATACGCTTTGTGTATCCGAGACGTTGAAGACCAGCAACAGCAAGAACAATCGCGTCATATTCCCTCGCATCGACTTTTTTAAGTCGAGTGTCGAGATTACCCCGAATCGAATCGAATCGAGCTTGGGGGAGTATGCGTCGTAATTGCGAGATTCTTCTAACACTGCCGGTGCCGACTCGTGGTGTGGGTCCAAGGGAAGCTATGATTGCTGAGGTGCCACGTTCTAGTTTTTTCAAGTGGTTTGGTAGCACTAGGGCATCTAGAGGATCGGCACGTGGTAAGACAGCGCCGATTGCTAAACCTTTCGGAAGTTCCGTGGGCATGTCCTTTGCGCTATGCACCGCAACATCCACTTCGCCACTCAGCAGTGCCTCCTCGATTTCTTTGACAAATAATCTCTTGCCACCGATCGTTGCAAGCGGTTTCTGGGTAAGTCGATCCCCTGTCGTCTTAATCACCGATATTTCGGTCGAGATTCCGCTGTACTGCTCAATCGTTTTGGCAAATGTACGGGCCTGAACCAATGCCAATTGGCTTCCGCGTGTTCCAATTTTGAGGTTCCTCACGAGGTCACCGGTGTCTTGGTAGATGTTTTTACAGCGGGGTTAGATTCAGACTTCGCAGGTTGATCAGCATGAGAGTCCAACTCAAACAGGTGTTCAAGAGCATCGGAATATGCTGCGAGTGTTGCTTCATTGGAGATCGCCTTAAGCTGTTCGGTTGGCGTCAGCAGTATTTTTTCGATTAACAGGCGACTGATTTCTTCGACTCGGGCACGATCGGCAACTGATAGTGACGCTAATTTCGGTTTAAGACGCTCGAGTTCCGCCCTACGGATAGCTTCAAAGCTTTGGCGTAATGCAACCACTGTGGGTACTGCACCTCGAGATCGCAACCAATTCGTGAATAACGTCACAGTATCTTCAACAATAGCTTCAGATTTTTCAATCTGCGAACTTCGCTTTGAGAGGTTGTTATCAACGATCATTTGGAGATCGTCTATGTTGTAGAGAAACACTTGCTCTATGAAACCCACATCGGGTTCAACGTTTCTGGGAACAGCGATATCAATAAAGAACAATGGGCGGTTCTGGCGCACTCGCATTGCTGCGTCAATCTGACTCTTGGTTAGGAGCGGCTTGTTTGCACCAGTTGCCGTAGCAACAACATCGGTTGATGTCAGAATCGTATCGATTTGACTCCATGGAATCGCTTCACCTTCAACTTCAGCAGCTAAGGCTTCTGCATGGGCAGGTGTGCGACTTGTAACAAATATTTTCTGTACTTGCTGCGCTTTAAAATGCAGACCAGTAAGTTGGGCCATTTCCCCAGTGCCGATTAATAGGACAGACAATTTTTCTAATTTGCCGAAGATTTTCCGTGCAAGAGCGACGGCTGCATAACTAATCGATACCGCACCTTCGCCCAATTCAGTTTCTGAGCGTACTCGTTTCCCTGCTACAAAGGACAAGTTAAAAAGGCGGTTTAGGACGCTATTTGTAGCGTGCAGTTTTTCAGCCGCCGCAAAAGCCTGTTTCACTTGGCCAAAAACCTGAGGCTCGCCTACTACAAGCGAGTCAAGACCGGCTGATACGCGGAATAGATGTCGCACAGCTTCAGTCCCTGCTAACGCATAAAATATTGGTTGCAATTCGTCAGTTGAAATCTTTTTAAACTCGCAAAGAAAATCAAACAGGTCCTTCTGTGCCTCTTTTGGATCTGTGCATTGGACATAAAGTTCCGATCGATTGCACGTTGATAACACTACGACAGCGTTTACGGATGGTCGCTTGAGTAATTGAGCTGTAGCATTCGGAAGCTCTTGCTCGGAAAAATCAAGGCGTTCCCGGAGTTCAATAGATGCCGTTCGGTGGCTGATGCCTAAAAGAAAAATTTGAATCACGCTTTGATGCCGTTGCTAAAAATTGTGACTTGAAGTCAGGAAATAACCGATTGGAAGAAAGTTTAATAAAACAATTGCAAAACCAAACGTCGACAACCAGGCGATGCGACGGCCAGTCCAGCCCATTGCGCGATGTGCGTAAAGTTCAAAGGAATATATGACCCAACAAAAAAGTGCGACAAAGATTTTAGGGTCTAACAATGTCATTGCTTGCATCCGAGGATCAGTTCCGTCCACGTGTACTTGAGAGGTCCACACGCCACCCACTATTAAGCCAACGGTCAAGAATAGCCACCCGACTGCAATAGCTCGAGTATTCATGTAATCCAGGATATGTAGTGAAGGTAACCTTGCATAAAACACACCAAGATGTTTCGCCTTGAGTTCTTTAAAGAGTAAGAGGTAGGTGATGCCGATGACACACGCAATCGCAAAGCTCGCATAGGCGAAGAGGAGCGACGAAACATGAAGAGCGAACCAAGGGCTTTCCAGTATCGGTGGTCGTTCAACGACACGGTAGTTAGTTACCGCAGGGATGATCTGGAGTCCGGCTAGCAAAGGTGCAATGAACGTGCCAATAGAACGTTCATTGCTTGTTGTTTCTATGTACAGGTAGGCAATCGCAAGCAACCAAACGAACATTGAAATGGCACCAGTTGTTCCCACAAGTGGCAGGTGGCCGACTTGCATGGTCCTCATGCCAATAATGAATGTATGGGCCAAGGTAGCTGAAGCGAGCATTGTTGTAGCAAAGCGGCCAACTAAGCGCCCCCGGTTTGCAAAATGTACAGCGTAGGCGATCCCAGCGATGAGGTACAGAACAAAAAGAATAATATTCACAACAATCAGCCTTTAAATTCTCGCTCAAGATTAATGAAGAATATTTCGCATTGAATCATAATTTTACTGAGATGTCGGTGCGTAATATCCTCGCTTTGTCCGGGTCGTGGCGTTCAGACGATTGGCTTGAACCACAACCTGGCGGAATTCACCGTTTCGGTTTTGATTGTGAGATGTGTAGCCTAGAGTGTATTGACTCGACAATTCCTCTGCGATTTGTTTGTAAATGTCAGCCAACTCAAGAATTGAATCCGGAAAGAACGATCGCCCACCAGTTTCACGGCTTAACTGACGCAGTACATACACTGCTTCTTCGGCACCTCGATTGCCACGGCGTTCGCGAGTGGGCAGGCCAATTGTGTAGATTGCCGTTTCTGAGCGCTTAGCCAGTTCGAGCACTTCGTTAAATCCTATCAAGCTGGACGTGTCTTCACCGTCTGACAGTACGACAATCGACTGACGCCGAATTTCATCGACAACCTTGGCCTTATTCTTTTGTAGCTCTTTAAGCGCAATATAGATGGCGTTGTGCAAGGATGTTGATCCCCCAGCAGAAGTTCGTCTGATGGCTCGCTCTAAGGCAACTGGTTCATTAGTGAATTCCTGCAATATGTTGACACGATTGTCGAAATCGATGACCGAAGCGAGGTCTGCTTGGCGAAGCTGCTGAGCAAATCCGATGGCAGCTTCCTGTGCCGTACTTAGCCGCCGTTCCATGCTGGCAGAAGTGTCAATCAGCAGTGCGAGCGCAATAGGTAATTGCTCGCGTGTGAAGAATGTTAAATCTTGCTGGATGCCGTCTTCGAAGACGCCAAATTCCTCGACGTCTAGGTCAGTTATATATCGGCCTCCTTCATCGATAACAGTTACATTGATCGAAACGATATCTACACCTACTTGAAACGAAGGCCTTTGTTGAGACGATTTGTTTTCACCTGCATTCAGGGCAAGGTGTGGGAATGTGCAGATAAGAGTGAGGAGCGACAGCGTGCCAGTGAGCGTAATATGGTGCATTTTTAAATCCGGTAACGCCGAAGTAGTGACACTCCTGTTACTAACGTCTTACTCGGAGTATAGGTGCCAACATTCGAGCACGTCAAGCGTTGGAAACTATTGGTGCTGAACAAGTTGCTAGGATTTTGTGCTCACGAGCGGAATGGGCCAGATTCTTGACCCTTGACGCCACCACGTGCTATAACGAGCGAGTTTTGCATCGATGTGATGCTTGTATTCATGTCTGGCTAACCCACACCACAAGCAGCAACCGTGTAATCGACTTTCGCTCACTACGTGTACCGGTATAAGCTTATACATTACTTGAGT
>NZSH01000044.1 GCA_002696705.1 Woeseiaceae bacterium
CACATAAACCAAATCATCCATTGTCATTTCCACTCGTTCTAGCGTCGTTTTGAAATCCTCCATTAGTAAACGAGCTTCTTCCATCGGGTCTTCAGGAACCGTCCGAGTGCCCGGCAAAGTACCCCCTTTACCAGCAATGTATAAAGTGTTTCCAACCAAAGCAGCATCACTGAACGGAAGATCTTGTCCAGCAACTTCGCTTTTAAAGTAGGTTGTCTTTTCTCCTGCAGATGCGCAACCAACAAACGTAGCTATTAAGATAAAAAGTATTGCGGGTTTATTCATAACATTCTCCTTTGTTTCTGATTTGGCTGAGTTATTTGCCGAATGGCCACAAACCGGCCACGAACCGATCTGACAGGGCGTCGGTCAACGCCGCCCTTTTTCCTACCTGCTAGAATTGCTAGGAAATTTGGTGCGGAAGGGGGGATTCGAACCCCCACGCCCTTGTGGGGCACAAGCTCCTGAGGCTTGCGCGTCTGCCAGTTCCGCCACTTCCGCTTGCCCTGACGAGTCCACCAAATCGAATCTCAGATTATAGCTCGTCCGTCCTGGCACACCTGGTCTAGATCTTTTGCCGGAAACGGGGCGTGTTCAAATAATGGCCATCGCCAGGGTGGTCTGATTGATTTCGATCGCCATACTGTCTTTCGCTTTCCTCATGTAGGCGCTGAAGAATCGATTCTGCTGGTAGGCGATTAATTCTGCCCGGAGCGCCTCTTTGGCGGCGGCCAAGCCGTCTTCGGTAATCTCTTCTCTGTCCACGACATGAACCACCACAGCCAGGTCATCCGTGCTGAGTACGTCACTGGTCGCGCCCACATCCATAGCGAAGATGATTTCGTCAATCGCATCATTCTGGCCAACCACAGGTAGGGCTGTACCGCGCGTGATGAATTCAGTGGCGGTTGGATTGAGGCGCAAGCGATTGGCAATGGCGACAAAATTCGTTGCTTCCTGCAGCCGCGGTGTCAATTCGGCGGCTCGTGTGCGCGCCAGGTCCATCGCCTTAATGTCGGTCAAATCGGCAGTGACGTCTTCACGCACTTCGTCAAGTGCTGGGGCATAGGCGTCCTGTTGGTCAATGACGGTAAGGAATACCTGCCCACTGGCGGTCTGTAGGGGGCCACCAACTTCGCCTTCAGTAAATTCGAACGCTGCTGAAGCGACACCTGGCGCCATACCGAGGCCCTCAATAGGTTCGTCGCGAGCAAAGAAGTTCGATTCCTTCACTTCCCAGGCTCGTTCAAGCGCGACACGATCGAGATCGTCGGGACCGGCAATGGTATTAGACAACTCAGTCGCCACCGCATTCGCACGATCCAGAGCTCGTTGCCATTGCAATTGATCGGCAATCTGATCTCGCACCTCGTCCAGTGGCCGATTGAAGGCTTCCTGCTTATCAACCACCTTGATGATGTGTAAGCCGAAATCCGATTGCACCAGGCCGCTAATCTCACCAGGCATTAAGCCAAAAGCTGCCGTTTCAAAAGCTGGCACCATTTGGCCTCGGCCGAAGTAATTGAGGTCCCCACCGAGACTTGCGGACCCGGCATCATCAGAATATTGTTCAGCCAGGTTCGCAAAATCTGCGCCGGCTTGTGCTTCGGCAAGTACGGATTCGGCTTTCTCCCGGAGCGCGACTTCATCAGCTCCTTGACTGTTAAACAGAATGTGACTCGCACGTACCTGCTCAGGCGTTGAATACTGCGGGAGGTTGGTATTGTAGTAGGTCTCCACTTCCTGTGGCGTCACATTGATCTCTGCTCGTAAGCTTTCAGCTTCGATCGCCAAGAATCTGATTTTTCGTTTATCCGAGATCTCATAGGTTGCGGCATTGTCAGTCAGATGCTCAGCCAATTCAGTGTCGGTCACTGTGACGTCAGTTTTGTAGTCGTCCGGTGAAAACGTAACCATATCGAGTTTGATTTTTTCGGTACGGAGGCGGTACTCGTCACGGACCTCATCGTCAGAGATGTCAATCCATTGGGTTAACACTCCCTCCAACTTTTCGAGGAGCAAGCTATCGCGAATGCTTTCCTCAAATTGTGGGGTCGTCAGCGGCGGTATTTGACTGCGCAGCAACTCACGGTACCGGGCTTCACCAATAAAGACACCGTCTTCTTGTAAACCGGGAAGCGACGTGACTCGTTCACGAATCTCAATATCGTTGACCGTAAGATTTAACCGCGCTGCTTCAACCAAAGCGGCCTGTTCGTCGATCATCTGCTCTAGAATCTGTCGATCAATACCAAGTTGGCGGAGAACTTGTTCGTCAATATTGCCACCGTAGGCGGCCTGGTACGACTGAATCTGTTGGTAATAGACGCGCCGGAAGCTTTCCGTTGTAATGGCTCGCCCTTCAATTTGGGCGACAATGTCATTCGGTGCTCCGCCTGGAGTCGTTGTCGTGTTGGAAAAATCTTGTGCATAAAATCCGACAAAGGCCACGATGATGATAGCCAGACTCCACTTCAACCAACTCTTGTGATCCCGCATTCGGCCCAGCATCGTCATGGTCAGTCCACTCCCTGTTTTATCCGTGAAACTTCATCGTACGATATCAAATCCTTCATGCGCAAGCATTTGGCAAAAGTACGCACGGATTTGTTCTGCGTTCTAGAAGCCGCTTACTGTGCAGAAGTGGTAAGACGGCATGTGCTATAATTACGGTGGATAGAATAACTTAGAGCGATTAAGTCGTGGATGTTGGGCCGACTGCCAAGTCAGTTCGGTAAAGTGTGACACTTCGATCAATCATACAAGTTAATGATGTTTTTTGTGGGGGCCTGATTGAATTTTCGATCGGTATTTTCGTTCTTCTCGAGTGATTTAGCCATTGATTTGGGTACCGCCAATACCTGTGTATACGCTAAACATGAGGGGATCGTCATTAACGAACCTTCGATTGTTGCTATCGTAACTGCCACTGGGGAAGTGGTCGCGGTTGGCACGGAAGCCAAAGCGATGCTCGGCCGGACTCCCAACGGTATTAGTGCGATCAAACCCATGAAGGAAGGTGTCATAGCTGACTTCGACGTTACTGAAAAGATGTTGGCGCATTTCATCAAGAAGGCTCACAACCGGAATGTGTGGATCCGTCCACGTATTGTGATTGGCGTGCCGTCCCAAATTACTCAGGTAGAGAAGCGTGCGGTTAAGGATAGTGCGCATCGTGCGAAGGCCAGTGAGGTCTATCTTGTTGAGGAGGCGATGGCGGCGGCCATCGGTGCCGGTATGCCAATTAGTGAACCCGCAGGCAATATGGTGGTTGATATTGGTGGAGGCACAACCGATATCGCCGTGATCTCGTTATCGGGAATTGTTTATAGCCGGGCGGTACGGGTGGCTGGTAACCAGATGGACGAGGCGATTATCCAGCACATCAAGAAAAATTATAGCTTGCTCATTGGCGAGCGAACGGCTGAGCAAGTCAAAGTGGAAATGGGCTCNGCCTTTCCGCTTGATGAACCTCTGAGCATGGAGATCAAGGGGCGTGANCTGGTTNAGGGTATTCCCAAGACNATCANCGTGTCGGACNNGGAAATTCGCGAGGCNCTNNNCGAGANNGTGAATGNCATCNTTGNNGCTGTCCGCGTGGCNCTCGAACAGACCCCACCTGAGTTATCGGCGGACATTGTCGATCGAGGNATTGTCCTGACCGGAGGTGGTTCAATGCTNAAGAATCTTGACAAGCGACTGCGAGAGGAAACCGNGCTTCCNGTGGCAATGGCCGAGGACCCGCTCNCTTCTGTCGTGNTNGGTGCAGGTAATATGTTGTCTGATTTTGACTTACTGCGAAAGATTTCGATCGCGTAGTAGGTATTTNACNATATTGAAGGNTGCTCGTGATCGATATTCGCCGACGNACCGGCTATCTTCTTGCGACTGTGATTGTCGTNCAAATTCTGCTGATNTCCGTCCAGGTGANTTCCTCATCTGGCGCTCCCCTGATTCAGACAGTTACGTTCGGTCTNTTCTCGCGTGTTCAGATTGGGTTGTCGGACGGACTCACCNGTTTACGAGATGTGTGGACTGGGTATTTTGCATTGCAGGNNGTATCNAAGGANAACGTTCGTCTTAGGCAAGAGATTGCNTCNCTAAAANTTCGGTTGCAAGAACAGGNTGCCATGGTTCGTCGCAACGAAAGTTTGCGGGATTTGCTNGCGATGGACCGATCGGTNGNCCTCTCGACNGTNGCCGCTGAGGTNATNGCCGGTGATGTCACACCTTGGTTTCGCACGTTAACNATTGGTCGGGGTGCTGCTGATGGTATNCAACTTGATTCAGCTGTGATTGCCCCAGACGGAGTCGTTGGTCGAGTGGTNGGGCAGCCTGCTCANGGTGCGGCTAAGGTGCAATTAATCATTGACCNNAATGCNGCAATTGGGGGNATGGTCGAACGGACTCGGGTGGNAGGTNTTGTCANTGGTGTCGAAGGCAATCCNCCCTTNANCATGAATTATGTNTCGAATCTTTCGGATGTGCAGGTTGGNGATCGGATCGTCACATCTAGCATCGAAGGGATTTATCCTAAAGGTTTTTTGATCGGTTATATCGAGCGCGTACAACNGGGTCCAAACCTNTATCAAGAGATACAGNTCAGACCNACCGTTGANTTCAATGCATTAGANCACGTACTCGTCGTAATGGAGNTACCAAGAATGCAAGAGTTTGGTCAGNCAAGTCAGTGAATACGAAGCGAATTGCNCTGGCGATCACGGTGGCGTTGATTNTGCAAATGGGTCTGGCCAGCCTCTCNCTNNTAAATGGAGGCGGCATTGACTTGGTNCTNGTNGCGGTGGTTGCNGTNGCACTTGGGACTGGACCAGTTGTCGGNTTACTCGTCGGTGCTATCGGCGGCATGATTCAGGATGCACTGGCNGGTGGCATCATCGGAATAGGGGGTATCTCGAAAACCCTGNTCGGNTTTTTTGTTGGGANNTTNGGTGTTCAATTTGTGGTGNTTGGNCTGGTACCAAAGTTTTTGGTNTTTCTTGGTGCGAGTCAACTCANCTCCCTATTATTCTTTGGCCTCTACCTCNTGCTCGGGTTGCCAATGCCGACNTTTTCCTTTGTGGCGATTGCAGGGCATGCAATCGCAAATGGTGTCGTTGGNGTGATGTGGATCAGTGTCATTGAAANGGTTCCGAAGATGGTGTTGAGNCAGCGCGAGCGATACAGGCTNCGGCGACGGATNGGCACGTGGTGAGTGAGACGCGATAGTTATGNCACAAGAATTATTTAGTGTGCNCCGGAATCGGCTAGCNGTGCGGCTCTCTGTGTTGCGGCTAACCGTGACGGTTCTAATGGTCGGCGTCGCCCTGAGTTATTGGTTTATACAAGTTGTCCAACATAACAAGTTTCAACAGTTGGCAGAAAATAACCACCGACGTTCAGTTNCGTTACGAGCACCGCGGGGNATCTTATTTGATCGTGACGGANCAGTGTTGGTCGAAAATNGGTACTCCTTCGATATTTCAATNGTCCGTGAACTGACAACCGACCTGGAGTATTTGATTAANAAATTGGTAGCCATCACGGGANTCCAGTTNCGNGATGTTCAGGACGAAATTGATCGGNANNGTNAATTACCAGAGTATCANNCAATTGTCNTTATCCGTGANGCCTCGNTGNCGCNNGTGGCGGCAGTGGCTGCGCGCCGTTTNGAATTACCGGGCATTGCGATTGAACAAGTGCCGANTCGACGTTACCGGGTNGGCACGTCGGCTGCGCATCTACTTGGTTATGTTGGGGAAATTACCNCCGATCAAATAGCAAGTCTNGANTTTGNNGGGCTNNNTGATGATGCNGTTGTTGGTCAATCTGGTCTTGAGTTTACTTACAACCAACTCTTAATGGGGACAGATGGAAGNCGACAGGTAATCGTCAATAGTGTGGGACGTGAGCTTGAAACCATCGAAACCAATGATCCAATTAATGGAACTCGATTGCAGTTGACCCTCGATGCTGATCTCCAAAATGCCGCAGAGGAAGCNTTTGCTGCCACTGGATTTTCAGGCGCGGCAATTGTTCTTGAACCTGGGACTGGCGAGGTTTTAGTCATGACCAGTGTGCCAACCTACGATCCAAACGCTTTTGCGCTNGGTATCGATATGCGTAGCTGGCAGGCTCTTAACACGGACGATCGTCGGCCGTTGCATAATCGTGCCCTGCAAGGTCGATATTCTCCGGGGTCAATTTTTAAGATTGTTGTGGCAACTGCAGCGCTTGAAGAAGGATTGGTAACGCCGGACTTTAAGGTGAGATGTCCGGGTTCCGGAGTATTCCACGGCCAGCGGTTTTTTTGCCATCTACGTGGTGGGCATGGAGAGNTNGATATGCAGGNAGCGCTTGAGCGCTCATGNAATGTTTACTTTTATACGCTGGGCAGCNTNCTTGAAATTGATTTAATTGAAAAATGGGCGAAAAAATTTGGTTTGAACCAGGTGACCGGCATCGATCTTCCGTATGAGGCAGCCGGTCTTGTGCCATCTCGAGACTGGAAGCNGGAGGTGAGTGACGAACCGTGGTATCCGGGTGAAACCATATCGGTGGCCATTGGCCAAGGCCCCGTGAATGTCACTCCTCTTTCAATTGCGGTTATGATGGCGACAGTTGCCAACGGTGGAATTCGTCCGATCCCGCACCTCTTGAAGGCTGTGGACAGTGGAAATGGCTGGTCTCCTGTGAAGACGTCGATGGGAGAAATGGTCGAGTTATCATCGGAGACGATTCAAACCTTACACGAAGGGCTTTGGCGCGTAGTGAATGGTCAAGGGACTGGTCGACGGGCCCGCATTGATGGCTTTGACGTGTCTGGTAAGACCGCGACGTCCCAGGTGATGTCTCTTGAGGCGCGCGCAAAGGTGGAAGAATCTGATAGTGAATTTGAATGGAGAGANCATGGTTGGTTCGCATTTTTTGCTCCGCGAAATGACGCGCCTGAATTGGCTGGTGTTGTNCTGGCNGAGCACTCCGATCACGGCTATTTGGCAGCACCAATTGCTCGACATATCATGACGACCTATCTTGCTAAAAAGGATGGCCNGCCGTTGCCGGAGTTTCCACGGCCGCAGACNCCGGTGACGACAACGAACTTGGTAACCGAACCTTAACTTTGGATACCACGGCGGTANATATATGTTGGAACGACGTNTATATAGTCTCATCGATTGGTGGTTGCTAGCCGCGATAGTGGCGGTTTCCGCAATTGGCATGATGATGATTTATAGCACTACCTATGATGAGACCAGTCAACTGGTAAGCAACAAGCTCATAACACAGGGGTATGCGCTTGTTGCTGGCCTCATCGCTTTTTCGTTTTTTATGTTCCTCGACTATCGTGTCATTGCCAACAACTCGTGGGTGTTTTATCTCGCTGTGATTGTGGCGCTTGCCTTGGTGTTAATGTTTGGTGATGTAGTGGGCGGATCACGACGTTGGTTATGGTTCGGGCCAGTTAACGTCCAGCCATCGGAATTTGCAAAGATTGCTCTTACCATCTTGTTGGCAGGTTACTTTGCTGAACGAAGCCTGCGTGGCGTGACGTTTATCAACCTAGCGTTCGTCGGCCTTGTGACGGTGATACCGTTCATGTTGATTGTTCGAGAGCCAGATCTTGGCTCGGCTGCTGGGTTGCTGCCAGTTGCCTTTGCGATTACTTATATTGCAGGACTTAGATTTCGTGTATTGGCACTCTTGGTGATGTTGGCACTGCTGACGACACCGGTAGCTTGGACTTACGCACTCGAAGACTATCAGCGGTCTAGGCTCTTAACATTTTTGGACCCGGCGCAAGATGCACAAGGTGCCGGTTATCAACAGATTCAGGCCAAGATTACGGTTGGGTCGGGGGGCTTAACCGGGAAAGGATTCCTCCAAGGAACGCAAGGGCAGTACAAGTTTCTGCCCGTCGCGCACAACGACTTTATTTTTTCGATACTAGCTGAAGAACATGGATTTCTGGGCGTCATAGTGGTGCTTGGATTGTATTTATTTGTGATCTTACGTGGCCTAGAGGCTGCGCGAAGTACGAAGGATCGTCTCGGTGCATACCTGGTCGTTGGGGTGATATCGAGCTTTACGTTTCAAGTTGTTTACAACATTACGATGTCAGCGGGCCTGTTACCGGTCAAAGGTCTGACTTTGCCATTGATGAGTTANGGTGGTTCGTCACTCGTGGCTACATTGGCGGGGTTTGGTTTGATAGCNAATGTCCGGATGCGCAGGTTCACAAATTGATGTAGGAAATTAAAAACGGGANGNACAAGTCAATGTTAATNCGATTGCTGCACAAGCGACGACAGCTTAACGCAGGGCACACTACTGGCCAAGGCCAGTCNGTTATCTGTGNGGCTGCTTTTGGGTGGCGACGTNTTGAGAGACTTGACCCGTTATGGGGTTTNAGNAATGAACAAGGAGATGATTATCTCCTCGAACAGCCACGAGACCATGGTGGCTATTCTCGAGGACGACCTCGTTACCGAGGTTTTTATCGAGCGCGAACGACAGCCTGGNACCGTNGGAAATATCTACAAAGGTCGGGTTTCGAAAGTTTTACCCGGCATGCAGTCAGCGTTCGTTGATATCGGTTTAGANCGGGATGCGTTTCTCTACGTGTCGGACGTGCTCGGCACGCCAGAGGAACTNGACGCCNCCGACGACGATCCTGANGAGTCCCTTCACGATCAGGGTCCGANGGAGAGNACNNCTGNTAACGGGAGTACTCGTCGAGGNCGCAACCAAGATCGGTNTCCANNAGCTAAGATCGAGGATCTACTAAAAGCCGNNCAGGAAGTTCTCGTGCAGGTTGTCAAAGAACCGCTCGGGANCAAGGGTGCGAGGATTACGTCNCATGCGACGATGCCGGGACGNTTTTTAGTTTTCATGCCNACAGTTGATCACGTCGGTGTTTCCAGAAAAATNGAATCACGGGAGGAACGGAANCGACTCAGNAAAATTGTACGTGAATTTCGCGAAGAACATAGTTTTACTGGTGGAGTCATCATTCGCACTGCGGCGACNGGTCGNTCNGANGAAGACATTGTTGCTGACTTGTCATATTTTCATCGGGTGTGGACCGATGTGCAGCGCCGCACGGAGTCGGANCCAGCNCCGACCGTTGTTTATCATGAACAAAGTTTGGTNTCTAAATTGTTGCGGGACTTATTGACNAAAGAATTTACAGCAATTCGGGTAGACGANGCAGAGGAATATGGCAGAGTNGTGAGTTTGGTTGGNGGAATAATGCCTGACCTCATACCTGTAGTGAAGCATTATTCAAAAGAATTTCCGATTTTTGAGGAATATGGAGTACAGGANGAAATTCAAAAGGCCTTGCAGAGCAANGTGTGGCTAAAATCTGGCGGNTACNTAGTCATTAATCAAACTGAAGCACTGGTAGCGATCGATGTTAATACGGGACGCTATGTTGGTAAACGTAGCGGTCGATTGGAAGATACTATTGTTAAAACNAACCTTGAGGCAGTTAAAGAAATTGTCAGACAATTTCGCCTGCGTGACTTAGGAGGCATCATCGTCCTTGANCTGATAGACATGGAAGAGCGAAAAAATCGCCAAAAGGTTTTCCANGCCATCGAACAGGAGTTGCGCAAGGANCGCGCTCCATCAAAAACTGTCCAGGTCTCAGACGTCGGTCTCATCATNGTCACTCGGAAGCGAGTCAAACAGAGNCTTGAGAGACAGTTGAACGAACCATGNCCNTACTGCTCTGGNAGTGGNGCCATCAAGTCGATTTCTACGATTTGNTACGAGATTCTCTCTGAGNTGAGAAAAATTAAAAGTGATCTCTATGGTCAAGGTNTCGTGCTACGGGTTAATCCTGANGTTGCCCGAGCGCTTGNCGAAGAGGAACANCAAGTGTTAAGTGATTTGCAGGCTGCTTTGGGACGGAAGGTGATTATTAAGCCTGACGTGCAGCTCCATCACGAACAGTTCGACGTGATGACCCTCTAGGGGATAGACATCCTCGGAAGANTTCGGGATAACTAGCGCNTTAGTANGGGTATGTAGCACAGAACGCCAACAAANAAGTTAAATACAGCGCAGCCGATTAAATACCAGGCTGGNGCGATCTCAACGGGCAACCCGTAAGGCCGATGCATGATGTCGACCAACGCATGGGCTGCAAAGGCAAGCATNAGNATTGTCAAAGCTTCGCGTGGNTCACGGGTAGGTGCAATTGCAGCCACCNCAAAAAATCCAAGAGCTAAAGCAGNATCNAGNGCGGTATTGACGTTTGCTTCTGATGTGGCGCTAAAGCCGATGAANGCACCTGCTACAAATGCTAGTANNAGTGCGGAAAATTGCGCTAGCCTGAGTTCAGCNACTAATCGTTCNGGTGAGTTTTGATNGATTTTAGTGGNTCGGATCGACAACCATGCGAGCANTCCTCCGGCCACNGCGAANGTTCCGATGAGGGATGGCAGTACGTCAATCACNCTGTCTCGTCNGNNTCCATTCTTAAANTNCAGTATCTGTAATNCGNGTGGGTACGTGTTGGNATGCCTTGCTNTATCNGAAATAACAGTNGCCGGATTCTAGNAAACAATTGNTAGCAGTTCGAATGTTATACTCAGCANCCCCATGCGCGCTGTTGATATTATTCGGAAGAAGCGTGACGGNGAGATTCTGGACGAGGCCGAAATCCAGTTCTTTGTGAGTCAGGCAACTTCAGGAGCGATCCCTGCCTACCAAGTGTCTGCATTTCTTATGGCCGTCGTCTGGCGTGGNATGTCCGTGTCTGAGACGCAATGGTTAGCTTTCGCGATGGGGGCATCTGGTGNGCATCTGGATTTGCCNGNNCATATCGGACANCGNGTTGATAAGCACAGCACCGGTGGNGTCGGCGATAAAACNTCNCCTATTTTAGTGCCCCTAGTCGCGGCGTGCGGNGCCATNGTTCCCATGACTTCAGGTCGTTCCTTGGGTTACACCGGAGGCACCCTCGATAAGTTGGAGTCAATTCCAGGTTTTCGGACAGCACTAAGTCCAGATGAGATACGGGTGATGTTGGATCGGNATGGTTGCTGNATGGTTGGCCAGACAGATTCGATTGCACCAGCCGACCGCTTGTTNTATGGATTACGTGATGTGACGGCGACGGTGGAGAGNGTGNCGCTTATCGCGGCCTCGATAATGAGNAAGAAGCTCGCTGTTGATCTTGACGGACTAGTCCTTGATGTCACTATGGGACGAGGCGCGTTTATGAAGTCACCGTCCGATGCTCGAGAATTAGCCGAGCGACTTGTTGCGATCGGTACGGAGGTTAGGTTGCCGACACGAGTGTTNATGACATCGATGGATGCCCCNCGNGGTCATGCGGTCGGTAACGCTGTGGAGATTATAGAGTGCGTNAAAACGTTGAANGGGCAAGGGCCAAGTNGTTTGGAGAGACTAGTCGTTTCTNTAGCTGCTGAGATGGTNCACCTCGNGGGNCTTGAGTCTACCTTGGAAGCTTCGGAGCAACGAGTTTCTGGAGTNCTTGCGAGNGGGAAAGGTCTTGAACAATTTCAGCAAGTCATTACCGCACAAGGTGGAGATCCNCGCATCATTGATGATTATCGGCTTATGCCAGTCGCAGCTCATCGTCAAATGATTAAAGCATCTAGAAACGGCTATCTTGTGCAACTTGATGCCGAATTGGTTGCGCGTGCGACCATTGTCTTGGGGGCCGGTCGCGATCGTGTCGATGTTGAGATTGACCCTGCAGTTGGCGTGATCACTCAAGTGAGTCTTGGTGACGAGATTCGTTCTGGAGATCCGCTTGCGGAGATACACTATCAGCGTTCTGAGGATTTACCTGAAGCGATCCAATGCTTAATGCAAGCGTTTGTCATTGCTGATACGCCTCCGAAACTTGGTCCAGTTGTTTTGGAAAGGGTGGCATGAAGCTAAATTCCAAAATGCGGCAATCCGATAAGGGGCTACGCTTAGTCTTTGCGGGTACGGCAGTGGTCTTGGCGGTGTTTGCTTACCTATTACAAGGCATTGTTGATCCGCGAGTGTGTGCGTTTCTTGGTGTTATAGGTTTCATAGCGGTGGCGGTGGCCTATTCTACGGATATACGCTCTATTAACTGGCGAATTGTCTGGTATGGCTTAGGCCTCCAGTTTTTGCTGGCGTTTTTTATTCTGAAGTTCGAAGTGAATGGCATACGACCTGGTTACGCAGTGTTTGCTGCGATTGCTTCCGTTGTAAAACGTTTTATTGGGTTCACTGATTCAGGTTCGAGGTTCGTATTTGGTGAGTTGGCAAATCCTGAAGTGCTTTCGGCGCTGTTTCCAGGCGGTTTTGTGTTTGCTTTCCGCGCGCTGCCGATCATCATCTTTATTTCGTCGTTTTTTACCGTGCTCTATTATTTCGGTATTCTGCAGTTTTTTGTTCGGGTAACAGCACGCGCCGTTGTGCGCTTACTCAATACTAGCGGCGCAGAGACGCTTTCAGCGATTGCAAANGTCTTCATGGGACAAACTGAAGCGCCGATTATAGTTCGGCCTTACGTTCCACACATGACCCAATCTGAACTCTTAACTCTAATGGTGGGCGGCATGGCCACGATTTCTGGAGCCGTTATGGCTATCTACATTAGTCTCGGNGCCGATGCAGTCGCGATCCTTACCACGAGTGTNATGGCGGCGCCATGCGGGTTATATCTTTCTAAGATNTTGATGCCAGAGACGGAGATACCAACGACTCGTGGCACTGTGACACTCGACGTAACAAACAAACATGTCAACGTTATTGATGCGGCTGCGGGTGGAGCAGCGGACGGTACGAAGTTAGCTATCAANGTAGCTGCAATGCTGATTGCATTTATGGCTTTTATCGCCATGTTCGATTACCTTCTGGCGCTTATTCATCCAGCGCTCTCGCTCTCCAGTATTTTCGCGCTGGTCTTCACNCCAGCCGCTGTGTTGATGGGTGTAGAGNCAGCTGACGTCCCGGCCATTGCGGATCTGCTGGGAACGAAAATAGTTGCGACCGAATTTGTCGCATACGTGACCTTAACNACGGAGTACCAGAACATTATTAGCGANCGNTCGGTTGCGTTGGCNACTTATGCACTGACTGGGTTTGCGAACTTTGGTTCAGTCGGAATATTACTGGGCGGCCTTGGTGGTATGGCGCCAGAACGTCGAGGCGATCTGGCGAGATTAGGCACCCGTGCATTATGTGGTGGATTTCTCGCTACACTAATCAACGCATCGATTGCTTCTCTATTGCTCTAACGGACCCATGTCTAATGTGACAGCTCAGANATCGCTCTCAGATTACGATCGAGTGCAGGAAGCCGCTGATTTTCTTGCGAAGAGGTTACCAACAGCACCTANCCTCGCGGTCGTGTTAGGTTCAGGATTCGGAGGTTTCACGGAACACTTCGATGCAGAAATAACGATTGATTACAAAGACATNCCACATTGGCCGAGCGAGACTGTCGTTGGGCATGCAGGACAGTTACGGTATGGCGTTGTTGGCCGACGTCGTGTTGTTGTGCTGTCGGGTCGCGCGCATCTNTACCAAGGTTACAACCATCAGACTGTNGCNTTTTCGACCCGTGTTGTAGGTGCGCTCGGTNTCAAGTTAATCGTCTTAACCAATGCNGCGGGTGCTATTTGTCACGATTTTACGCCAGGTAATGTGATGGTTATTGACGATCACATTAANGCGATGGGGAAGAATCCNCTAGTAGGNTCACATGATGAACGCTTTGGAGTGAGGTTCCCTGATATGAGCCAAGCATACAGTTTGCGGCTCGGACGCTTGGCTGAGACGGTTGGAGCATCTCTGGGAATTTCGGTTGTGCACGGGATATATGTGGGTGTGTTGGGACCCAGTTTCGAAACACCTGCTGAAATCAAATATTTCCGTACGATTGGTGCAGATGCAGTGGGTATGTCGACGGTACCAGAAGTAATCGTGGCGCGTCAGATAGGTTTGGAGATTCTAGGGCTGTCTTTCATTGCCAACATGGCCGCCGGAGTTCTACCGACACCGCTCCATCATCTTGACGTTCTTAAGGCTGTCAAGCAGGCAGTCAACCCATTAAGTGCACTCTTGTCAGGCATAATAGAGCAAGCATAAATAGGTTATTCTCAATTTAGGTATCTTTTTCCTTATGTTGCCAACTATTGAATGGCGTTCCGACATGATCGTCATGGTTGACCAGCGAAAGCTGCCAAAACGTGAGGTCTATGTTGAGTGTCGCACAGTCGCGCAGGTTGTGCGTGCTATCAAGTCGATGGTCATTCGAGGAGCACCGGCAATTGGCGTTGCTGCAGCGATGGGTTTAGCCCTTGGTGTGAATCGAAGTAAGGCGAGCGGGACAACCATGCTGGCTCGTGAATTTTACAAGATGTGCGACGTGATGGCCGAAACGCGGCCAACCGCCGTTAATCTTTTTTGGGCCATCGCCAGGATGAAACGAATTTTCTCGAATGCTGTAAAGGCTGGACAATCGGTTGAAGAGATTCGATTGAATCTTGAGGTCGAGGCTCAGCGTATTCATGATGCTGATGTTGAGGCTTGTCGTGCGCTGGGCGCACACGGCGCAACTATCATGCCTACAAGTGCACGTGTGCTTACGCACTGCAATGCGGGTGCGCTAGCCACGGCAGGCTATGGTACTGCGCTTGGTGTTATTCGTGCGGCCGTGGAAAGCGGAAAAAAAGTTACGGTATTCGCTGACGAAACACGNCCCTTTCTTCANGGNTCGNGGCTCACCGCATGGGAACTGATGCGTGAAGGNATTGATACNACAATTATTACNGACAGNATGGCCGGTTCTTTAATGCAAGNNGATCAAGTTGATCTCGTGATAGTTGGTGCCGATCGTATTGCAGCAAATGGTGACGTAGCGAACAAAATAGGNACTTATGGTTTGGCTGTTTTGGCGAAAGAGCACAAGTTGCCGTTCTACGTGGCTGCCCCCGTGTCAACGATAGACTTGTCAACCCCGACTGGCGCCCAAATAAAAATTGAGGAACGGAATNCTCGGGAAGTGACACATTNGGGATCAACGCAACTTACGCCAACCGGTGTAGNTGTAAGGAATCCAGCCTTCGACATAACNCCGAGCAGTTACGTCGCNGCGATCGTTACCGAATACGGTATTTGTCGTCCTCCGTACTCGAGCAGTTTGCGTTCTNTCGTAAGNGAGNGTGGCANTGGTGAATGACTCTATCGTGCGAGTTCTTGGGATCGAAACCTCNTGCGACGAGACTGCTGCGGCGGTCGTTGTAGAGGAAGGGAGCTTGACGACACGGGTCTGGAAGATCGATTCCAGTGTAGTGGCTTCTCAAGTTGACATCCACCGTGAATGGGGTGGAGTTGTGCCGGAATTGGCATCACGTCAGCATGTGCGTGATATCTGTGGAGTCGTGGAAAAGGCGCTCGATGATGCCAGTGCGACATGGNCTNCTCTTGANGCCGTAGCNGTGACGCAAGGNCCAGGNCTGGTTGGTTCGTTGCTAGTTGGTGTNGCATTCGCGAAAACACTTTCGTTTTCCCTCGNGATTCCACTTCTCCCTGTCCATCATTTNGCAGGCCATATCGAATCTCTATTTCTTGAGAATGGCAATTTGCCNTTGCCGGCAGTTGTATTAGTCGTTTCAGGTGGCCATACGAATCTNTACGTCGTNCGAGAACTTGGCGATTATGCACAAATTGGTCGNACTAGAGATGACGCTGCGGGTGAGGCATTCGATAAAGTGGCGAAATTACTGGATTTAAGCTATCCAGGTGGNCCCATCATCGATCAGCTTGCCNGTGAAGGTGACAATCNGGCAATNGATTTTCCAATAGCCAGGATGACNCATGTNGATCGCAACGCTGCGCAAGCAGTCGANAGTTANAGCNNANTTANGCGCCANCATCCCGGCCGATTTGATTTTAGNTTTAGTGGGCTTAAAACNGCAGTNAAGAGATATGTGCAAGCGAGGAAANGTTCTCTNGGTTCCCTTAAGTTGTCGTCACAGGAAATTGCGGACATATGTGCCAGTTTCCAGCGTGCNGTCATCAANCCGCTCTTAGGTCATACATGNGACGCNGCTCNTACGTTTGGTGCTCGGTCAATTGGNATTGCCGGTGGTGTTTCGGCAAATAGTCAACTTCGGCTGGAAGCGCACGCTCTTGGTAATCAGGTTGGGTTACCAGTGTTTTTTCCGAGCCTAGCTTTGTCAACTGACAACGCTGCAATGATTGCAGCTGGTGGTCTCAGGCAGTTTCACCATGGTGTGAGNGCACCGTTANGGTTGAATGCCGAGGCTTCGCTGCCNCTCTAATCATGCCTCACGAGCCTTCTATTACTCGAGCNTCTCGAGTTTATCCAGACCGTCCATTTGTTGGNGTTGGAGCTGTTGTTCTAGCNGCTCAAGATATTGTTTTAGTTAAACGTCGGTTTGAACCACTAGCTGANGNATGGAGNCNGCCTGGAGGAGCCCTTGAANTNGGGGAGACNATGACGATTGGTGTGGCTAGAGAAATTCGAGAGGAAACGAGTCTCCAAGTGGAAGTCGGGCCCGTGATCGATGTGCTTGACCGTATCGTTCGAGATGATGCGGGTCAGGTTCAATATCATTATGTGCTTGTAGATTTTTTGTGTCGTGTGGTGGGAGGCACGTTGGCACCTGGGTCGGATGTATCGCAAGCGGTCTTGGCAGCTCCGAACGCTCTTGAGGAGTATCGGTTGACCAGTAAGGCGCGTGCTGTCATTACACGTGGACTTGCGATGCAGAATCAACTGTAGCGTGCTCAAACTCGAGGCTCGAGCCACAGGTAATGTGGCCAAGTTTGGGCGACGTTGACAATTACAAAACCTCAGTGTTACCGTCACGCGTTATGGCTCTTCATACTAAGATTCTTTTGGGATTGGCCGTCGGCGCGATATCCGGGATCACCATCAATGTTTTGACAGAAGGTGCCGCTGGTACCGAGCAATTTGTTAGCTCGGTCACGGAACCAATCGGGCGTGTCTGGTTGAACGCATTGATTATGGTGGTCATTCCACTCATCGTGTCGACATTATCAGTTGGGATTTCTGGACTAGGTAGCCTGAAAAAGATCGGGCGTATTGGAATTGTCGCGCTGATGAGCATGTTAAGTTTGACAGCGCTCTCTGCGATGCTTGGCCTGACTGTTGTGAATTTGGTGAAGCCAGGTGAAGGTCTGAATCCAGCGGTCACTGAACGGCTCATCGAAACCTATCAGGGTGAGTCGGATGCGATGGGATTAGCCGAAGGTGCCTTTGGGATGGAGATGTTCGTACGCATCGTGCCGCGTAACCCGGTCCAGGCTGCCGCCAATGGTGAGATGCTCGCGGTCATTTTTTTCGCGTTAATGATCGGAATTGGGCTGACGATCGCACCGAAGGAAAAAGCACAACCACTCC
>NZSH01000045.1 GCA_002696705.1 Woeseiaceae bacterium
GCTGAGCAGTGCGACTTGCACTTCTGGTGAACCTGTGTCGCTATCGTGGGTACGATAGTCACCGATCAAATTAGTTTTTTGCTCAGGTTGCAAAGCCAAGTCAGTTACCTCCATGCAGGGTCTAGCTTCAAGCGCGAACTACAGATTGACGACCTTGAAGCCCACCGAGCCTTATGAATTTTCTTTCTCATTTTAAACATCCATTTTAAACCAGAACAACCGTCGGATGCAAAAGGCCTGTCGGTTTAGGTCGGGCGAGTGCGATGAGTGATCCGTCTTGACTTAGTAACCTAATCCAGGTTGTGGAATCCACAACTCCTGAAGTGAAACGGTTAAGATTTGACCCCGTTCCATTAGAAATGTCTCTCTCTAGGAGAAGGTTTCCATGGGCAGCTCGTGTTTGACCGCGCAAGGTGAGTGTAACAGATGGTAGATGTTGCAATAGTTTTGAGAGTGGGATGATCTGTGTCAGTGCAGCCACACCTTGTTGTTGAATCTCAGAGATCGAAAGTGCCGTTTCAAGTCCAAATTCGCCACTTCGTTCTCGCCTCAGTGCTTCTAAATAAGCTCCGCAACCTAAGGCTTGCCCGATGTCGTTTGCTAAGGATCGCACGTAGAATCCAGGTGAGCAAACCAGACGAATTCTGAGCAAATCGACAGTGAAATCAAGCAAATCAAGACGTTCAACATGCACGTNTACCGGTTCTGGTGTAATTGGNCGNCCTTGTCTTGCCAGTGTGTACGCTCGCNGCCCTTCAATTTTCTTTGCTGAAAACGGTGGTGGAGTTTGTGAAAATGAGCCNGTGAATTTATTGAGAACATTTTCAACACTATGGCGGTCNACTGACNGACCAGTCCGAGATTCCAAACCCATGATTACTTTNGAAGTCGACGGCTGAAACACACCAGTTCGGTCAAAGGTGTCNGTCGANGCNCCAAGTCNTATTGNGGCNTCGTAGNTTTTTGGTGCGATTGANAGAAATGTTGCTAAGCGAGTCGCTCGTCCAATAACAAGCGGNAAGATCCCTGTAGCTAANGGNTCNAGAGTGCCNATNTGACCNATTTTCTTAATGTGCAACGCTCGGCGTGTNCGNATGACCACATCATGTGANGTGAGCCCTGAGGGTTTGTCAATAAGAAGCACGCCGTGATTTGGNGTCGGGTCTGACTGANGCACTTTCTGATGAACCTAGGCGTCACNCGANATGTTATCAGTTGATTGTTACGAATCAGGCGAGTNGTTATCGAGAGTTGCNGTTATCTTACTTATCAGTGTTTTACGAACANCTTNTATAGGTGCATCAGATGTAAAACCAGNTGCATTTGCATGTCCACCACCNCCGTAGGTCACAGCGATAGNTCGAACATCAATNTNNCCCTTTGACCGGAGGCTAACCCGTAAAGGTTGTCCTTCTAAATCCTTAAAAAATGCGACGGCCTGCACCACTTCGGCTGACANTGGAATATTGACAAGACCTTCGAGATCATNTTCAGNGCCNCCAGTNTCATTCATGATNTCGTCATTCAANTAAATTACCGCAAGCCGGTCAGAGGCTTCAAGGTCCATCTTNTTGAGNATGGCGCCNACAAGTTTTAGNCGTCCACGNGTTCCACTATCAAAGATCTTGCGGGCGATAGAAGATGGATTCACNCCAGCCTCTACAAGTTGACGACACATCTCAAANGTTCTGGCGGTAATATTGCCATAGTGAAAAGATCCTGTGTCTGTAAGNGTGGCTAGGTAGAGGTGAGTAGCGATGTCATGTGTGATCGTGATACCCAGAAAACGAATTAGATCAAANACCATTTCACCGCAGGCTGCTGCTGTTTCGTCGATCCAATTGATATCGCCGTAGTTTTCGTTACCTAAGTGGTGGTCGATATTAATCGTATAGTTTCCTTGCAANTCTTCAACGCCTGGGCGANCCAAGTTGCTGCACTCCATGACGACAAGAGCATCGAAGTTNCCNTTGGCAGTCGCCGAAATTTCAATGTCTTGAACACCTGGAAANGNNCGATANAAATCAGGNGTCGGNTCGCAGTTGATTATCCGCACCTGTTTATTGAGNTGTTTTAGAGCGAANGCCATNGCNAGTTGAGAGCCGATTGCNTCACCGTCAGGTCNTGCATGCGACGTNAGCAAGAACCTTTCNTGATTCTCTATCACAGCGCAAATACTTGCGAGCGTGCNATTNTTNCTCTTATTCGGCGTCATCATCGTTCAGNGTAGCTTGGTTGGCTTNTGNGGACAGACCCAGACCCTCAAGNAGTTCTTGGATNCGTTCGTGATGGCCGATTGATTCGTCAAAATTAAATCGTAATTCTGGTATGCGTTTCAGGTGGAGGCGTTTGCCTATCTGGCGCCGAAGAAAAGGAGCCGCGCGTTCTAAGGCTTTTGCACTGTTTTGACGGGCTTGCTGGTCACCTATGCATGTGTAATAAACTCGCGCATGCTGTAGATCAGCTGTTAAATCTACGCGTGTGAGNGTTACGAACCCCAGACCGGGATCTTTCACGGTCCTAGTTAACAATTCGCTCAATTCGGATCGAAGAAGATCGGCTACACGTTCACGGCGAGATCCTTGNGACATGTAAGAACTTTCCTCACATCGATGTTATGTTAGAAATTCAACGCGNCTATNGCACACAAGTCCAGGGTAGACACGCTCAATTTCATTTTCNGCTGCTGCCAAAGCTTNGTCTACGGTNTTGGTGTCGGTGCTTATTGCGACGANATCTAAACGAGCTCTTTGCCACAGGTTGTGATGNTCTGTCTCAGCAATNGCTATGTTAAATTTTCTAAGGCGATCTTTCACACTACGTAAGACCATGCGCTTCTCCTTTAGGGAGCTGGCATTTGGTAGGTATAACTCAAGCGAGAGGAGCCCTACGACNGGCATATCCTAAGAAGTTGNTTAGACAGNAACTGNGACTTNTTCAATCGTGAACACCTCAATCACATCACCGACCTTGATATCGTTANAGCGATCGAATGCAATACCACACTCCAAGCCAGANTTGACTTCCTTTACGTCATCCTTGAAGCGTTTCAGCGAGCCGATACGCCCTTCATGNATGGTTACATTATCTCGAAGNAAGCGTCCTTGTGCTTGACNCTCNCGCGTNATNCGTCCTTCTGTGACCATACATCCTGCAANTANACCAAATTTAGGCACCTTAAANGTTTCGCGAACAGTAGCCGCGCCAAGACGAAGTTCCTTGGCCGTTGGCTCCAGTAAACCAGACATGGCCTTCTTGATTTCGTCGCTGATCTTATAAATGACTGTATGTAGCCGAACGTCAACGTGTTCACGTTCGGCAACCTCGCTCGCATTACGATCAGGGCGGACGTTGAACCCAATTACGACTGCATTCGATGCGGAGGCCAGAAGGATGTCAGATTCATTTATAGCTCCAACTCCAGCATGAATAATGTGGATNTTTACATCTTCATTGCTAAGTTTCGAAAGGGTCTCTCCTANCACTTCAGCTGATCCCTGCACGTCAGCCTTGATAATTACTGGAAGTTCCTTGACATCNCCTTCCGCCATTTGTTGCTGAAGCGATTCAAGAGTCACGGGGCCGGCTCCCTTACCCAATAGCCGNGCTCTTTCTTTTTCTTGTCTAACAAGAGCTACNTGCCTTGCCTTGGCCGCATCCGTAAGTGCNTGGAAGGCATCACCGGGTTTTGGTAATGCGGTAAGTCCNAGGACTTCGACTGGAGTTGATGGCGGNGCTTCCTTGATCTGCTGGCTTNGATCATCGATAAGTGCTCGAACTTTTCCAGTGACCGTNCCAGCAATGAAAGTATCGCCTATTCGAAGCGTACCATCTTGGATGAGGACAGTCGCTACTGGACCTCGACCACGGTCGAGTTTTGATTCTAGTACAGTGCCGGCCGCTTTCCGTTGTGGATTAGCTTTCAACTCGCCCANNTCAGTAACCAGNATGATCATTTCAAGTAAAGCATCGAGGTTCTGTTTCTTTTTAGCCGAAACCTCGACAGTTACCGTTTTCCCGCCCCATTCTTCTGGTGTAAGTTCGAGTTCGGATAGTTCTGTTTTTACACGCTCAGAATTGGCCTCAGCTTTATCGATCTTATTNACNGCTACAATTATGGGGACCTCGGCNGCTTTAGCATGGTCGATCGCTTCTTTTGTCTGCGGCATGACTCCATCATCGGCAGCCACNACAAGAACGACGACATCTGTGACTCCAGCTCCACGAGCACGCATAAGTGTGAACGCTTCGTGACCTGGAGTATCTAGNAAAATTACACGCTGATTATTCACTTTTACGGCATAAGCACCAATATGTTGTGTAATGCCACCAGCCTCACGTTCGGCAACACGAGTTTCCCGAATAGCATCTAGNAGGGTTGTCTTNCCATGGTCGACGTGTCCCATGACAGTCACAACTGGTGCNCGNGTTACAAGATCNNCTGGCTCTGANACTTGCTCCTCTATATGGAGCATCTCNTCTTCGAATGTACGCATCGTTACGTCAGCACCNAATTCACGCGCAATCGTTGTTGCAGTCTCAGTGTCAAGGGTGTTGTTAATTGTCATCATGATCCGCTTGTCAATGAGTTTCTTTAGAACATCTTTCGCNCGCACTTCAAGCTTCTCTGCCAAATCCTTTACCGTCATNCCTTCNGCTAAAATGATTGTCCGCGTTATTTCTGGAAGCGGTGTCGCCTGGACTGGCGATGCCGTAGGACGTTGAGTTCGCTTCCGTCCACCAGGTCTTCCACCAGGNCGCCCTCGGTAAACTGGCCGATAGGCTGGNCGAGGCGCGCCAGGTCGTGCTGGGAGCGGTGGGCGTACGGGTTGAGAGGGAAGTGGCCGAGGTCCNCCGACCGGTGGTGTTTGCAATGGTGATACCGCGACTCGTGGTGAAGCGGTTTGAGTTACTTGACGCGCTCNTGGTTGAGTTTTTGGTCGTATAGTAGATGGTTCCTTGGGTTGTGGCTTATCTTTCTCACCGANTCGTGGAGAATCACTCGCTGGTTTNNCAATTACGGCATCAGCCGGNTTCGATGAAGCAGNATCTTCGACTCTTAAGCGAAGCTTTGAAGGGATAATCCTNCCTGGTTTTNGAGATACTGGACCAGGCGTTGCTTNNGTTNNCTGTGTNTCTANAGTNTTTTCGNCTATTTCTACAGAGGCTGTTTCGACAGCNGTTTCATCAGCAATGGTCGACTCTTCTTCACTGACANTTGGTTNGTGAGACTTGACCTTTACGAGTCGTGGTGGTGGCAGTGGACGGCTCGCAGGTTTTTCAGTTTTGGAAGATTTTGCGGTCGNAACCTTACGCTTCTTAGCTTTGAGCGTAGGTTTTGACAAAGTTTTAGAGAGTGGNTCCTTCGACGATATTGACAGGCCAAGCTCTTTGGCAACACGCTCAATAAATTGCCGTGCGACGACCTCTTCGATTGAACTTGATGCGCTCTTAACATCGATTCCATGGTCGCGTCGAAGTCTGACTATGACATCCTGACTTGTAATATCAAGAATGCTTGCAACTTTATAAACTCGAACGGTGCTCAAAGTTACCTCATTTTAGCGTTGTTCATTCAACAGTTCACCGAATGTGAATACNTGCCATTGTCATCANCNNTACGCCTGCTCAGTAGCTGATTCGTCGGCTGCTTTTTCGTNTATTGAGGGTTCTTCCTNAGNGAGNTGATCAGTGGTNCCGTCGGTTTCTTCCTCAGCNGACTGTTCAGGTGTTTCTTCAATCGCGGCGTCTGCAGCCGCTTGTTTAGCTGCTTCTTCAATCGCGGCNTCTGCAGCCGCTTGTTTAGCTGCTTCCTCGGCTGCCTCTTGCTCTAACTTGGCCTTTGCTTCAGCTGCCACACGAGTCGCATTCTGTAACGCTGTTGCCATTTTCTCGTCTATCGATAACAAGTTGGCTATATCAGTTGCAGGACTCTCACACAATCGGTCTACTGTATTGAGTTCAGACGTAGATAGCGTTTCCCACATGGCGTCGGTAAAACCGTCCACAGTCGCAAGCGTTGCAGCCAACTCGAATTTCGCATCAACTTCACGACGTACGTCCTCTTCGCTCTTGATGTCGATCTTCCAGCCTGTGAGTTTAGCCGCCAATCTAACGTTTTGTCCTTTCTTGCCGATTGCGAGTGAGAGCTGTTTATCTTCGACAATCACTTCTACCACTCTTTCTGCTTCGTCCACGACTGACAGGCTTTGAATACGGGCAGGGCTGATCGCATTAGTGATTAAGGTGTTCACATCATTGGCCCATTCAATAATGTCGATTTTTTCCCCTCTTAATTCACGAATGATTGATTGGACACGCGTTCCTTTCATNCCGACACATGCGCCAACTGGATCAATGTCTCGTTCTTGTGAAAATACAGCGATCTTTGCTCGGTCGCCAGCTTCTCGCACTGCACCACGAATTTGCACCGTCCCGTCATAAATTTCTGGAACTTCTTGTTCAAATAATTTAATAAGAAGTGCTGGGTCCGTGCGTGAAAGAATAATTTGAGGCCCTTTTGTTCCACCGCGATTTACGCCCTTAATGACCGCACGTACTCGATCGCCGACCGTATAGTTTTCAGCTCGCGATTGCTCCTTGCGTGGTAACAGGGCTTCAACCCGACCCATTTCGATAATAATGTCGCCACTTTCAAATCGCTTTACGGTTCCATTGATGACTTCACCTTCACGGTCTCCGTACTCAGCGTAGACATGTTCGCGCTCGGCTTCACGAACCTTTTGGAAGATAACTTGTTTTGCTGTCTGTGCAGCAATTCGACCCAAAACGTCAGTTGCTTTGGGGAATTCAATCGCCATATCTAGTTCAGCTTCATCGCCATAGAGTTTTTGAGCCTCTTCGAGTGAAATCTCTGTCAGAGGGTCGGTCACTTCGTTCACAATATTTCGCACTGTGAATAACTCAACCTGCCCCGTNTCGACATTAAACTTGGTGCGGAAGTCCTCGTCAGTTTTATAATATTTTCTGGAGGCAGTTAACACAGCATCTTCGATTGCTGTGATAATGACATCGGGTTCGATACCCTTTTCTTTCGCGAGCACTTCGATTGTTTGCTGTAATTCTTTACTCATATTAATCTCTTAAAGCTCTACCTCAAGTCTGCCTCGCGTAATGACACTGAACGATATTTGGTGCGTTTGTTTGTCAATATCGAGTGACAATTCATCATCTGTCACCTTACGAATACGGCCTGTAAGAGAATGCTGGCCATTGATATCTTTCGAGATAACAATTTTGGCAAGCTTTCCGATGAAACGTCGATACTCATTGACGTTTCGCAATGGTCGATCAAGACCTGGTGACGAAATCTCAAGAGTGTACGGCTGATCGAGTAAATTCTCGACGTCTAGTAATGCGCTAAGCTCTCGACTAACTTGTTGGCAATTTTCAATACTCACACCGTCCTGACCATTTACCGCTGTCGCATCTTCGCAGTCGAGTATTACTCTCAGGACCCAGCCGGGCGCTTCACGGCGCAACTGCACATCGAAAATAGATAAGCCAGAGCTATTCGCCACACGTTTGGCCATTTGCCATACTTGTTCACGCTGGGCCTTATGTGCAGCAATCAACCTACTTTTTCCCCCTTAAAAACAAAAAGTGGGCACGTGCCCACTTTGCTCACCTCCTAAAAGGTGACATATACAAGGATAACATTTCCGGACAGTTACATCAAAGGACGAGCTAAAAGATCGTAATCTTGTGCACCCACGATTGTAGCGTCGATTAGTTGGCCAGCTCGTAGGTGTTCTGGGTTGCAGTCTGTCAAGTAAACTACCGGATCAATTTCTGGTGCTTGGCTCGCGAGTCGACCTTGCCATACCAATCCATGTTCAGGTGACGGACCGTCAACGAGAATTTTAAACGTCTGGCCAACTCGTTCATTAAGCGACTTTGAAACCAGTGTTTTCTGTAACGCCATTAGAGTGTGGCGCCGTTGTTGTTTAACTTTTGCGGGAACGTTGTCTGACAAGTTGTGAGCCCGAGTTCCCGTTTCATGTGAATAGGTAAAGACTCCTAGATGGTCGAATCGGATGTCTTTAACGAATTCGCATAGGTCTAAGAAGTCTTGCTCAGTTTCGTCTGGAAAACCGACAATGAATGTTGTTCGAATTGCTACGTTTGGGATTCGATGACGAATTTTTCGTAACAGACGCTCGTAGCTATGTTGGTTGCCAGGACGGCCCATGTGACGGAGGACGTCAGTTGAGGCATGCTGTAAGGGCAAATCGATGTAATTACAGACCTTGTCACAGGTTGCTATCGCATCCAGAGTGTCATCATCAATAGTTGTAGGATAAAGATATAGAAGCCGAATCCATTCAAGTCCATCAACACTGTTAAGTTCCCGCAACAGGCGTGCTAGCGCACCACGCTCGCCACGGTCGACGCCATAAAAGGTGGTGTCTTGAGAAATCAAGATAAGTTCTTTAACACCACGTGAAGCAAATGTGCGAGCTTCCTCGATGATCGAGGAGGCCGGTCGACTTCGATATCCTCCACGTAACGTTGGGATGATACAGAACGCNCAGGNGTAGTCGCACCCTTCCGCNATTTTTACATAAGTNAAATGGGAGGGAGTGGTCTGCAGTCTCGGTGTGGTTGCGTCATAGATATAGGTTGGCCGAGAAGGAGAAGAAGTTCGAGCCGANATCGNACTAGTTCTGGGACGGCTTCGGTNGAAGGTTGCANCTTCGCTTGATGTCTGTTGTCCATTAGGGTTCAAAGCTTGAGTAATNAGGTCTACTTCGTTAGTTCCNAGCACGGCATCGATTTCCGGGATCTCACGACGAAGTTCTTCTCGGTATCGCTCAGCNAGGCANCCAGTGACGATCAGACGTTGGCAAGAGCCGGTATCCTTATGTTGTGCCATTGNAAGGATTGCTTCGATGGATTCTTCTTTTGCATCATCGATAAATGCGCATGTATTTACGATGATGGTGTCAGCTTGCGTTGGATCAGCAGTGATTTCGTGTCCTTCNTTCTGGACCAGNCCNAGCATNACTTCACTGTCGACAAGGTTCTTTGGACAGCCGAGAGACAAAAATCCAATCTTCATACGAGCGTNNCTATTTTNTTGNATNTTTTGGTCATCATGGATACATCCGGTACAGCATTCGAGGATAGGGAATNGCTTCGCGCAGGTGGTCTAGGCCACAGAGCCATGCCACAACCCGTTCAATTCCCATTCCGAAGCCCGAGTGTGGGACTGTTCCGTAACGTCGCAGATCTAAATACCACTTGAATGCCTCTTCAGGAAGNTTATGTTTATGCAACTGTGAGAGCANCTCATCGTAGTCGTCAAGCCGTTGACCACCACCAATGATTTCACCGTACCCTTCTGGNGCCAGAACATCCATGGACAGAGATAANTTAGGNTGCTCGGGATCNGCCTTCATNTAAAAAGCTTTCACNCTCGCAGGGTAACGGTGAATGATAACTGGTCGATCGTACTGCTTTGCTAAGATAGTTTCGTCGGTACCACCAAAATCATCTCCCCAAGTCGTTGCCTGACCTTGCTCNNTAAGAATNTCTATTGCTTCNTCATATGTGATNCGCGGAAAAGGCAGACTCACCTTGGACAATGCAGTTNTGTCTCTCTCGAGGATCGTGAGTTCTTGAAGCTTAGTTTCAAGNACGCGACTTACGACAGAAGTGACTAGCTCNTCGGCTAGCNCNNNNGCATCGTCAAGCGTNGCAAAAGCCATTTCAGGTTCTACCATCCAGAATTCAGTTAAGTGGCGTCTGGTTTTTGATTTTTCCGCTCGAAATGTTGGACCGAAGCAGTAGACACGGCCGAGTGCCATAATGTTTGCCTCGTTGTAGAGTTGACCGCTTTGCGTAAGGTATGCAGTGGTGTCCTCAAAGTATTGAACCGGNAAGAGTGTCGTGGTTCCCTCNCATGATGCTGGCGTAAAAATTGGTGTATCNGCCAGTGTGAATCCNTGATTATTCAAAAAGTCTCTAATAGCATTCACAACTGTATGTCGTATGCGTAGTGTNGCTTGTTGTCGCTGAGTTCTGATCCAGAGGTGNCGACGGTCCAGAAGGTAGTCCACACCGTGTTCTTTTGGNGTGATTGGGTAATCATGCGATTCTCCAACGACCTCTAAATTAGACACATCNAGTTCGTAGCCTCCNGGTGCGCGCTGNTCAGCNCTAACCGAACCTTTGAGGATTATTGAGCTTTCTTGGCCTAAATGGTCAGCNCGTTCGAACGCTTCGTCTCCCACTACAGANTTTGACATCACTGCTTGTATAAATCCTGAGCCATCACGCACCGTCAGAAAATGAATCTTTCCNCTTGAACGGCGGTTATGTAACCAACCATGCACGAGTACCGTTTCCCCTTGGTGCTGAGCCAAATTTTCGATATAGGTGATCATGGTTTTATTTTAGGTCAGACATATAGGTGGAGAGNACATCNTGAAGGCGAGAGAATTTNGAATAATGAAGTAGCGTGTCTCGGACGTAACGTATGGTGCGTGGAATGTACTGAATATANACAGGATTACGTCGNGCCGCNGTCTGATAGCCGAATGTTCCAAGGGCTTTTAAGTTTCTTTGCAACGCCATCGTATCGAATTTACATCGAAATTNAGACAGGTCTTCCCTTATTTGCATTTTTTCTATGTAACGTCCAATNAATCTATTGACCGTGTCCTCTGAAATATCTACNTACGAATCACGTAGCAGAGAACTAAGATCATAGGTCGCGGGACCCATTCTGGCATCTTGNAAATCAATNACATAGAGTTGGTTCTGNTGAAGCATTAAGTTGCGACTGTGAAAATCTCGATGGCATAGANTACGAGGTTCCTCGGCAAGCTCTTCAGAAAGCTTGATAAATTCAAGGNNNANCATTTCNNGGTGGGCCGGAGNAAGNTGGATCCCTCGATAAGCACCAACGAAGTANTTAAGAAAGTAGTTTAGTTCCCAAAGAAACTTCTTGGCATCAAATGTCACAGTGAACGGCANTAATGTTGACGTTNGCTTCGAAGGTCGATGTTGTTGCAAAGTGACTATATGATCGATTGCTTCACCATAGAGTGCTTCATGATCTGTTGCGGGACCTGTACCCACATGCGCTTGCAGTGTCACGTCACCGAGNTCTTCAAGTGCTAGAATGCCGAGTGNTTCGACGTGTTCAAGAATNTCTGGNACTGGCACGGAGAGATNGTGGAGGAGTTTGCTGACGGTTACAAAAGGTAATGTTTCATACTCAAAACGCTGCTCGTATACAGCTAGAACGAAGGANTNGNTCGCCTTNGGAAAAACTCGGACATAGCGTCGATTAGAAGCATCACCGGTCAANGGGACGAAGTCGTCTGATTCAGCGGCTANGTNNCTTNGCTCAAGAAATTGGTGCACTCGTTCGTGCCAATNNGGTATGTCNATTTGAGGTGATTTCTCGAATATCATGACTTNNNANTGTCTTCGGCATCGTTANGCGAAAGCGGTGTGACGAGNAGGTNACCAATCTTTTGNTCAAACGNTTCTTGGCGACGTTCCGTCTTGCCTGTAATGACGACATTGCGAAAGTTTGAACCATCCGGCACTCTCACACCATCGGTAACGACACAATGGTCGAGTGAACACCTAGCACCGACATGTACGTTATCCCAAAGGNCAGTTCGGATAACTTGNGTGTCCTGCCCGATCTTAGTNCCAANNCCATGCAGTAGTGATTCCTTGTCCCCGGCTAACNNAAGGGATACNTCTAGATAATCTTTAGGAGTGCCAATATCGAGAAATTGTTCTGTGATCATATGAACCTGAATAGCGCGAGTGTGTTNTGAGGCCAGCGTTGAATAGATCCCACCGATAGTAGAAGCTGGTTCGCCNATTGGNAGCGTTTCAAAAACGGCAGGTTCTACNATCTGTACACCAACGAAATGATACGACGGTGTCGGATCTCCTGCTGGAACGAAGCGCTGAACCCATCCATCGTGGTCCGTCACGACNCCACCGTANCGTTGCGGGTTTGGGTTCGGCATGACTGCTAGGGTNACGCTGGCTTGTCGCTGTNGATGGGTNGTCATTAGGTCTTGCACATTAACGTTNGTTAATGTGTCGCCATNCACTATAAGAAAGCTTCCGCTACCGAGNACCGGAAGNGCCGCTCGTGGNCCGCCAGCTGAACCAAGAATCTTTGGTTCCCAGAGATATCGCACGTNCATTCCCAGATCGCGTCCGTCTCCGACAACGGCGGTGATAGTTTCTGGAAGGTAGTGTAANTTTAAACAGACGTTTTGTATCCCTTGGTGTGCTAACCATGCNAGTACATGCCGAATAAACGGCGTGCCTGCAACTGGGACAGCTGGCTTGGCACGGACGTAAGTGAGTGGGCGTAGTCGAGTCCCAATACCAGCCGTCAAAATGAGNGCATGATNCACTGTTNNATTAATCACTGTNGGTTGCCGAACAACATATGAGNATCTTCAAGATGGCNAGACTCACAATGTTGGATNAACAAAGTATGGTACGACTTAGTGACATAATCAGAAGGAGTGCGGCCTAATCGGTCAGCAGCCATATGGATACTGTTTTCTGTTCCTTCCAATTCGACAAATGTTCCTATTGGTGTCTCATCTAGCGCAATTATTACATCCTTCCAATTGAATTCTTCTCGATACTTCTCGTATCGAAATNCAACATGAAAGCCCACTCGTTCGAGCACGCGCAGCAAGGCTGAGCCATCTTCCACAGTAAGCTCTATTTCTTCNCGAAGCTTCATGGTAGATGATTGAGGCGGNCCCTTGAAGGTTAATCGGCTNTCANGTGGTTCGATGCGAACGCGNAACACNGAGTGATCTTGATGCAATGTCTGTTTCGATGTATCTAGGACGTNNTCACGTTGTAATCGACGCGGCCGNACNNNTGTCGCGCCAATTGACAGGATNACTGACTTGGCTTCGATTGGTGACGCAAAACGCAACTTGATCTCGCGTTCGAGTGACGTGGACACAGTTCTTGTGTGGTTGATTCTAGACTCTTGAATTATAGCGAGATTGGTCNGCGTCTGCCACGCTACCTCACTAGTNGCAGGATGAACTAGTTAGAACGTTTGGNAGGGNTGATCNATAAAAANGNTTCTTCCANCATTTTGGTAAATTAAGTCAGTCGNGTTTGATAGGAGCATCCCTGGAGCGGGGGTGAGCCAACCTGCTTACCGAAGAGTAGAACTTTGTGTGTGCTGCCCAGTCCACCCGGCATTAGAAGGGTACGAGCGGCAAGACGACGCTTNAGACCTANTCTTTCATCGACTTCTTGTCGCAGATGNTCTACCGCACCAAGACCGAGAAGAAAATANGTCTGATCGAGTACTCCAAGTGTNCTTAAATCTGTTTCTTCGGCGGCGGTTCTNATCGACGTCAAATCGANATGGCTTGTGAGATCCCATTCGCCAGGNTCATTNAGCCAGTCGAATTGAGATGCGGANNTTTCATTTTTAGACGCGGCCGGTTGNATGGTGNGATGTTGCTGTTGTGCAGTAAAAGTACCGNTAACANTNTNNGTNGCGAACAATTCCTGGGCCAACTTACCGTAATCGATGAGAATGATAAATCCATGCTCNAGNCGTGATGACGCATTCCGGATCCAATCAAGGGCATGTAAATTTACTTCGGCTTGTCCATGCANTGGCAACTGCGTTCCCAGNCGTTGNAAGTAATCNTCTAGGGNTGGGGTCGATANCGGACCGAGGCGTTCAATTAGCTTACCGTTCTCGACGTCGATATAGGTTTCTCTAAGTCCTTTACAAGTCATGGTGACCCGATGGGTGGGGAAGGCATCGAGCAGCTCATTAGCTAAGATGACGCCTTGAGAAACATTTGGCAACGTATCACTACTTGTCACCAATTTTCTTGCATGTTGACCCAGGTTCTGTTCGTGTTTAGCGCGTGCTTGAGAACTCCGCTCAACAAGGTGCAATCGAATGGAATCGTAAAATCCGGTCTCCATTGTGGCCGCAGCACCGAGGATGTCCTGAGCGAGGCGAGCGTTACCAGCTCCGACTTCAACCAGATCAAACCCGTCAGTGTTTGTTGTTGAAGTGATCAACTGCCACATTTCGGCTAGCTGCACCGCGATCAATTCACCAAACAGTGGTCCAACGTCTACACTGGTATAAAAATCCCCCGTGCGACCGGAGCGTTGTTCATTGCGAGCATAATAACCACCGGTTTGGTGATAGAGTGCCGCTTCCATGTACTCCGCAAAGGTCAGCGGGCCTTCTGTGCGGATCTGCGCAATGATTAGATCGCGAAGGAGCATGGACACGAGTAAGCCGGTTACTCCTTGGCGACTTGGAGGAAGACCTCCGCTCCATTCCGCCACACTAGGAACAGTGCGGTCTGTCCTGATTCAACTTCGCGTAACATGCTGGTTGCCTCAGTTGCTTGGGTGATTTCCGTGCGGTTAATTTCAAGAATAATGTCACCGCGTTGAATTCCACCACGAGCGGCTGCACCCCGGTCCTGGAGAGCGCTGACCACTGCGCCACTTATGTCAGATGGTGCACGTAAGCGGCGAGACAATTGTCCAGTGAGATCGGTCAATGTCATACCAAAGCCTGTGTCCAGGTCTTCGGTGCGTGCGCTACGGTCTTGTCCTTCGTTTTCCAGATCCAGTTCTGCAATAGTGATCTCTAATGTCGTGCGTTCCCGGTCCCGTACGATTGTTACCGGTACTGTTGTATCGGGTGGCGTCTTGACCACTTTATTTTGTAGATCGCTCGTGTCTTCAACCGTTTCACCGTTGAATTCAACGATTACGTCACCAGGTTGGAGGCCTCCACGGGATGCCGGACCACCGGGTTCGACGCTGGAGACAACAGCCCCACGACGGTCAGACAACCCAAAAGCTTCGACGGCTTCTTGTTGGACTCGGGTGATTTGAATGCCGATCCGCCCTCTCGTCACCTTGCCTTCCCGTAATTGTGGTAACAACTCGCGGACAACATTAATGGGGATTGCGAATCCAATGCCAAGATTACTCGCTCGGTTGGATACGATTGCTGTGTTAATGCCGACGACTTCACCACGGATATTAAGGAGTGGACCACCTGAGTTACCTGGATTAATGGCCGCATCTGTCTGTAAAACATCCTGACTTCGACCTTCTGCCACCGGGAATGGTCGTCCGATCGCACTTATAACACCGACGGTAACGGTGTGTGCCAAGTTAAATGGATTCCCAATTGCCATAACCCAATCGCCTGGTTCCATTTGATCAGAGTCCCCGAATTTTGCTACCGATAGATCGCGGTTAGGGAGTTCAACCAATTTGATTAACGCGCTATCGCTTAATTGATCGCGGCCAATAACTTCCGCCTCGTAAAATTCACCTGCTTCACCTTCAAAGAATCCCACCTGAATTTTGGTTGCATCTTCAACAACGTGGTTGTTTGTCAGAATAAAACCTTCATCATCAATTAAGAAGCCGGTGCCAGCACCTTCCGTGACTTCTTCTTCAGGTTGCGGACGTTGTTCTGGGGTGCCAAAGAATCGGCGTAAGAGGTCGTCTCCGCCAAAAAAATCTGTTAATTCCTGAGTGCGTCTTCTCGATTCAGTGCGAATATTAACAACCATCGGTGTTTGTGCTTTCGCGATTGTACGAAATGTATTGGCATCGATGGTACCAACGATCGGGTCACTGTTCATCGGTGGAGCAGGGGACGTTTGCGCCGATGATAATGACGACAAGTCGAGTCGGGATGTGATGACCATACCGATAGCCATCGATACCACTCCAACTAACACCATGGAATAAAAAGTTGTTTTTCGCGCTGACATCTGTTTCCTCCCGCTTGGGGTCAGGACCACACTTCTATTCTCTTACAGTTTCTTACTCCGCGAGTGCCGTAACCGTTGTCTGAAGTGGGCCAGTGACTGTTGCGTCGTTCTCACTGACGTACATATTAATTTCGGTCCGTACGCCGAATGATTCAAAGTAGATCCCCGGTTCTATTGTAAAGCCCGTTCCAGGTAAGATTCGGCGCTCATCACGAGTTTCGTAATTATCTAGGTGGGCGCCATTTCCATGAACTTCTTCACCTAGGCTATGACCAGTTCGATGGAGAATTCGGTTACCGTAACCAGCACGATCAATGGCACGACTGGTGATTTGATCAATTTCCCATCCCCGTAAATCGCGACCTTTCCGAACTGCTGATTGTACCGTACTTACTGCTTCGTCACGTGCGAGTCTGATAGCCTCGAAGGCTTGGCAAACTTCACTTGGAGGTTGTGCTCCAACATAACCAACCCAAGTGATATCGGCGAAGACCGCACCAGGCTCATCGAGTTTGCCCCAGAGGTCGAGTAACACAACTTGGTCTCGACAGATAGCTCGAGACGAAGTAGCTGATGGCATATAGTGTGGACTCGCTGAGTGCTCCTGCGTCGCCACGACTGGAGCTGAATCACTGATTAATCCCTCTTCCTTAAACCAGCTTACCATTTGTTGTTGGATTTCATATTCTGTCGGTTCATGGCCATCTCGAATGGCATTCCGAATTGTTTCAAAAGTCCGATCTTTAATGCGGTATAGGCGCTCGGAGGCTGCTTGATGTTGCGTCAGCATCTTAGCGTCCCAGCTGGCTTCAAAACGTTGCACTAAGTCGCCTGACGAGGAGATGTTGATTCCCAGGCGTCGCAGGAGTTCAATGGTGCCGGCATCGACACGAGAAATATAGGGGATCGCACATTCTGGCGAGTACTCCATTGCGACGTGACGGCAACTACCCAGTAAAATTTTGAGTTGCTTTTCAAGAGTTTCCCGTTCGAGGTAGATGAATTTCTCTCCAGGCAATTCATCAAGCGTGTGGCGTTCTATTGCGTGCACAAGGCCACGTGGCTGGCCCGTAGCAGGAATTAGGTAGTACCATCGTCGGCTTGCGAGGATCTTTTTACCACTCAGCCCAGCTAAGCGTTTAGCGATCGGATTCGATCCATTGAAATCGTACAGAAGCCAACCATCTAGGCGATCTGCACGCAATGCAGCTTGAATTGCTTGAATGTCCAACTGCATAGTATCCAGTATAGCAGCGCCTTTCAGTAGATATGACTCCGCTAATTGATAAGTAGTTCGTACTTTTTTTCAAAAAGGCTTCAATGCTGTTTTTAGATGATTTAGCTCGACCAATTTACCGATCTGACCGTCTGATATAGGTGTAGGTGAACTTCGTCGCCGAAGTTCTATAATGGAGATAGACATTAGATTTCGCGACGTGCCATCTTGTATCAGGAGTTGCTGTATTTTTTTGAGAGTTAGTCATGGTTTTGGTATATGGAGTTTGCTCATGTTGACCATATCTAGAATATTGATGATTCTTTGCACAGTGTTTCTATTTGAAGCTGGGTCGTCCTTAGCTCAGCAAACCATGCCCGACCCGGGCACGCAACAGCCGCCAGTTACGTTTCGACTGGAAGTTAACTATGTTGAGGTCGATGCGGTTGTCACCGACGAGAATGGAGACTTCGTTGATGATCTCACGGTTGATGATTTTGAGGTCTTAGAAGATGGTGAAAGCCAAGCGGTAACAGCGTTTTCTAGAATTCGTATTCCCGTCGAACGTCCTACGCGCTTATTGTTTTCTGACCGTGAAATTGAAGAGGATGTTAGTACCAATCGCAGGCCTTTCGATGGCCGCGTTTTTGTTTTGGCGCTTGATGATTTACACACGAGACCCTTACAAACGCCGTACGTTAAGCGGGCTGCTACCGAATTTATCGAAGAGTATCTAGGCGCGAATGATCTGGTCTCTGTAGTTTTCACGAGTGGGCGCACGGATGCGGCTCAGGGTTTCACTGGCAACCAGCGCCTGCTCTTGGAGGCAGTTGACAGGTTCTCAGGGCGTGCTGCGCGATCGAGCGTTTTGACACGCAGCGATACTTACTATCGACGACTTAGTGAGCGACCTGATTTTTCACCCATTGGAGACGAATTGGGTTTTGAACGGAGCGACAACGCTCGGTCAACATATGCGACATTACGAACCCTCTCGCAATGGCTTGGTGGCGTACGCGGTCGGCGGAAGGCTGTCATCTTTTTCAGCCAGGGTATCGATTACGATATTTACGATGTTAACCAGCCGTTAGCGATAACGGTGCAGAATGAAGTGCGCCGCACGATTGCGATGGCAACGCAAACGAATGTTTCGCTTTACACAGTTGATCCGAGAGGATTAGCGACGGTTGGCAGCGACCAAATTGAGGTGTTTGGGGTGATTCCTGATGATCGCTTTTCAGGCACCGCAACAGGTCTTAGAAGCGACTCCCTTCGCGACGATCTACGAGTTGCCCAGGATAGTTTGCGGGTTCTTGCAGATGAGACTGGCGGGATGGCCTTCATTAATTCTAACGATTTATCCAGTGCCTTCGCTGAGATTATTCGTGATAACAGCTCCTACTACGTCCTTGGGTACTATCCTACGAATGAACGTCGTGATGGCAAGTCGCGCACGATTGACGTCCTTGTGAACCGACCAGACGTTACAGTGCGTTCAAGAAAGGAGTACTTGGCACCGAGTGGGAAAGCGGAAGAGTTTAATTTGGTAGAGGCTGGTCGAAACACGTCGGAAGAATTGCGTGAAGTGATGACTAGTCCACTGCCAGTCAGCGGGCTCGGTTTAAGTGTGGCGGCCCTGCCATATCTTGGGGATGGAGAGAATGTTTCGCTGTCGGTGATCGTTGAAATTGATCCGGCGGGTTTGACCTTTATTGAACGAGATGGCAATTTCGTCGACACGGTTGAGCTATCAGTGACTGTGTTAGATTCGGCAGGCAAAATCCGAGGAGGAGAAAGTCAAACCCTGGAACTGGATCTCCCTCCCGAAACTCATGAGGTGATTTCACGTTATGGACTTAAGGTCCTCTCACGAGTTGAACTGGAACCTGGTCGGTATCAGGTTCTTGTGGCGTCTCGGGAAAGTGGTGGAGGTGCAGTCGGTAGCGTGCACCGTTATCTCGATGTTCCAGATTTCTCTGAGGATGCAATACAAATGAGTGGCCTTGCCATTACATCTGCGGTGGCAAGTCGAACCCCAAGTGCGAAACTTGATCCAACGTTCGAGGATGTGCTTCCGGCGATGCCGACGACCCAACGGGAATTTCTCCGTGGCGATGAGCTTTATCTTTATGTTGATGTGTACGATAACGAACTAAAAAGACCGCACTCGGTCGATATTACGACCACAGTCCTCGATAGTGAGGAGAGAGTTGTATTTAGCACTGTGGATACACGCTCGCACACGGAATTGCAAGGTTCACGGGGTGGATATGGTCACGTTGCAAAAATTGCCACGGCCGAGTTTCCATACGGCTTGTATGTATTACGGACAGAGGCCATTTCTCGACTGGCTCCAGGTTCACCCGTGTTTCGAGAATCGAAGTTCGTAGTGCTGAACCCTCAGTCTGCCTCCAGCAGTCAATGAGCTAATATTTCGTCCAGCGTCTGGTCTAGCGGAGCAGATAACCACGGACTGAGAGGTCCTTGAATCAGCCCCTCAATCCGTGTGATCCGAATGGCCGTGTAACTTTGTCAAACGACGAATACTAGCTTTCAGATTCGGCTTCTTCAGCCTCTTCTTCAACAGGATCGGGAAGTTCGTCGACCTGGGTCGCTTCGATTTCACCGTTTGCATGACTAAACTGGAAACTATTACGATTCATCCGCGAACTGCGCGGTATCCGCAATTCAATCTCCGTGATTTCCCCAACCAGTAATGGTTGGCGCACTCGCTGTGAGTCGCCTCCGAGCGGATTGCCGCTGGCGTCATACCAGAACTCATCGACTTTCAAACCGGCGATAGCACCTGTTGCTCGGTTCTGAATTCGAATCCTTGTGACGACCTCACCATCGATGACTTCTGTATCAGGTGTGAGATAGGCCACCTCGGCGATTCCTCTAATTGGCGCAACGAATCTAGGTCGTTCGGATTCCGCTGCCGCCTCCGCAGGTGCCTCCGCAGTATCAGTTGGTGCAACTTCTTCCGGTTCAGTTACCGGAGCTTCTTCTGTGGTAGTTTCCGACAGGGTCGAATTGTCCCCATTGCTCGATCCCCCGCCACATCCCAGAGCTGACAGCGTCAGACTCACTAGTGCAATTCCCCAAATAAAACTCAGGCGATTCATGACTTCCTCCCTATTAAATGCCCCTCCTCAGTGGATTAGGATTATAGGGCCATTATCGTAAAAGCTCAACGGTATGCAGATACGGACAGGCTCACCTATGCTTGTGCCGTTCTTCGAGTCCAGATTAGTTACTGGGCAGCTCCTTAGTGGATTTTTGTAGTGATTGAGTCTCAAACTATCTTAGTAGCGAGTAAAACAAGGCTGATTTGTCGCCATGGTCGACTACTTCAGCCTCTAGAGGTTTGACCTATTAGCCTATTGATCGCGACCGTATTGTTCAAGAATTTGCCGCACCTGATCAATTGGCAAGGCCTCAGCGGTTCGCCCGTTGCCGGTGATAGTCGTGGCTTGTAGCATCGAATTGTAGACCGCTTCTTCTGTTGCCTCGAGCGTCGCTTGAAACAAGGGCGATACTCCATCTGGTTGCAAAACCGATCGCTTTCGCGGACTTCTGTCTCCAAATGTTGAACGCATCTCCTGTGAAGTCGAAAATGCAATTGCGAAATCCCCACTGCCATTGCTGTAAGAGGAACCAGTTCGGGCCAAGCCAAACACTGCCCGTGTTGCGATTCTCTTAAGATCTCTTGCATCAACTGGCGCATCAGTAGCTACAACGAGCATGCAGGAGCCATCACCTAGATTGTCGAAAGAGGCAGAACCGCTGTCGTTGCCCTTATCAGCCACAGAGGGTGCATATGAATAGCGCTGGAGTTCTTTTCCAATTGGAACACCGTCAATTGTAAGGACACCGCCGTAGTTGCTTTGTACGAGCACGCCCACCGTATAGCCACCAAATTGGTCGGGGAGCTGTCGAGATGAAGTGCCGATGCCCCCTTTCCATCCGAATGCGCGCGTGCCCGTGCCAGCGCCCACCGAGCCTTCACGGATAGTTCCACCGGAGGCGGTGTCGATGGCTTCCCAGATATGATGCGGTTTTACATGTTGTCCACGAATGTCATTCAAACCCCCGTCGTTAGTTTCACCGACAAGAGCGTTGACCGATCGCACCTCCTCGTTCCCATCAAGGCGTAACATGTAGGCAACCGTTGCTTCAACTGCGGTGCCAACACTTAGTGTATTTGTCAGGATGATTGGAGTTTCGATAGTACCTAGTTCATCAACTTGAGTTGAACCAGCTAACTTGCCGAACGCGTTACCGACATAGACTGCGCCAGCGACCTTCTCCTGAAAGAGGTTGCCTTCGTGTGGAACGATGGCGGTGACTCCTGTCCGAATGTTGTCTCCTTGAATGATAGTCGTGTGCCCAACACGGACGCCTGCTACATCAGAGATCGCGTTCAGTGGACCTGGTTGGAATACACCAGGTTCGACACCGAGGTCTCGTGTTCGGATACGGTCTTGAGCGCCAGACAGTGTAATCATAGAAATTAAAACCGTGGCACCTGCAAACATCCAAATAAAAGCAGTATTCATGTCACACTCCTTGAGTGAATAGATACATCTTGTCATGCCTTGTCGAATAACGACAGATGGATTGGTTTAACCACAGATGTAACGGTTGAAATAATCGCTGTTGTTTCGTCACGCGTGGTAAGGTGCATGAGTCAGAGGGCTAACGTTTTGTCATCAATAATTCCTTGGAGAGTTTCCCATGCGTGAATCTAAAAAACAGGTATCGAACCTCGGAAATCAGCTGAATCGCCGTCAATTTTTTGGCTTAGGTCTCTTCGGGGCCTTAGCGAGTGGTTGCGCAACCCGGGGTGCGACTATGTCAGGTGGCACGAGTGGTGCTGAAGCGGCTGTCGTAGTCAAACAGGCCCTTGACGATAACATTTACACTCGGATGCTTGGTCTTAAACCTCACCTACCTGCGATGGATCACATCACTTATCTCGGTGGATCTCGCATGCCATCCGAAGTAATGCAAGCGATGCTCGAGGCTAACGAGCAGTTTGTTGATATGCATGAACTGACGCGAGCAGCTGGCGCGCGTCTGGCGGAGGTCCTCGGTGCTGAGGCTGCATTAGTTACCAGCGGGTCATTTTCAGCCATGATTCTGGGGGCTGCGGCTTGTTTGACAGGTAACGACGAGGCCAAGATTGACGTCTTGCCACATCCTACGTGGTCAAAAATTGAGTGTTTAACTCAGACATCGGGAAGGTTTGGTTACGACCGAGCCTATCGTGCTGCAGGCATGACAATGGTTAACGTTGAGACGCGGGAACAGTTTGCCAATGCGATTAACTCGAATACGGCGATGATTTCTGGTCTTGCGCGCCTTGACTATGAAACCGAAGATGATCCCAAGGCTATGAAAGTTCATGAATTACTGGAGTTCGGCCGTCGCGCGCGCGTTCCGGTAATTGTGGATGCCGCATCCGAATTACCACCAACAAACACCCTGACTCGTTGGGTTGACGCCGGTGCGGACCTGGTTGTCATTAGTGGAGGAAAGGGTATTCAGGGGCCACAGTCGACTGGAATCCTCGCTGGGCGACGAGATCTGATCGAAGCGGCGACGTTACACTCGGCACCGAATGCGAACTTAGGACGCGGTATGAAGGTTGGGAAGGAAGAAATTATGGGTTTTCTTGTGGCACTCGACCGCTACGTTGGATTAGATCACGACCGAGTGTACGCCGAGTGGCGACGCAAGGCTGAGTACATTGCTCGCGAACTCCAGGGCATACCAGGTCTTATGGCTGATGTCCCACAAGATGACCGTGGTAAACCACGGGTGAATTTAACTTGGGACGAAAACACCGTGCCATTGTCCGCTGTAGAGGTTCGTGAGGGACTCAAGAATGGTGACCCGCGGATTGCCATAACTGGTCAGACCATCCAGACGCGATGTATGAATGACGGCGAGGAAATTTTGGTCGCTCAGCGAACTCGGGATTTTTTCAGTTCGGTGGTTGCTAAAGTATCCTGAAACTGTTCAACAGTGAGTCCTACTTTTTGCAGGTGGGAGGCGCATGTCACAAGCGATCGTAGTACGAGAAACTGGTAGTGCTGCAGTGATGAAACTGGAGGAGCATGATCCAGGCCCACCGGCAAGTGGGCAGGTCCGGGTTCGCGTGATGGCCGCTGGCGTTAATTTTATTGACGTTTATTTTCGGACGGGTTTGTATCCGTCCCCTTTGCCATTCGTTCTGGGCCGTGAGGGTGCTGGGGTTGTTGATGTCGTCGGGCCTGATGTGAGTGGTCTGCAGGTTGGAGACCGAGTTTGTTGGGCGATGGTCCCCGGCGCTTATGCTGAAGCCGTGTTAATTCCGGAAAGCCAGATCATTAAGATCCCAGACGGTGTATCGGAAGAGCAAGCGGCGGCTGTCATGCTGCAAGGTATGACCGCTCACTATCTGGTTCACGGAACCCGTACGACCCGTGCTGGTGACACGGCTTTAGTCCATGCTGCAGCTGGTGGCGTTGGATTATTGCTTATTCAAATGTTAAAGCAGGCTGGTGCGACCGTATTTGGAACCTGCTCAACCGAAGAAAAGGCAGCATTGGCTCAAGAAGCCGGCGCTGACAAGGTCATCAATTACACTACCACTGACTTCACTGACGAAGTGCAGAAACTGACCAATGGTCGAGGTGTTGATGTCGTGTACGACTCCGTGGGGCAGAGTACTTTCGACGGCAGCCTACGATCCTTGCGTCCGCGAGGCCTGTTGGCACTGTTCGGGCAGTCGAGCGGGCCGGTGTCACCATTTGACTTGGGCCAACTCAATCCTCTCGGCTCTTTGTTTGTGACGCGTCCCTCATTGGTTCACTACATTCGGGATCGTGCCGAACTTGAGCTCAGGGCTCACACGGTGCTGGAGTTGGTCTCGTCGAAAAAACTAGAAGTCCGAATTGGTAACCGATTTCCGTTAGCTGAGGCCGCCGAGGCACATCGTGCCTTAGAAGGTCGACGTACCGTTGGTAAAGTTGTGCTAAACGTGTGACGAGTTTTGTGCCACTTGTTTACCGGCCACCTTCGACATACGGCCCTTCGATGACAACATCCTCAAGGGCGGAAATGTCAGAGTCCATCTCAGCGTCGCCCATAGGAATGCCGTTCAGTTCAAAGAAGTAGGCAATGATGGCCGCATACTCAGCATTGCGCAGACTCCCGGGATTGTCTTCCGGCATTGTCATCTGGATAAGATCCATGAATTCAGCGACTGGTGCTCCCGTCCAACTGTCCATATAGCCAGCGCTCGAAAATTCGTCCTCCTGATGACACTCTGAGCACACGCTCGCGAAGAGCTTGCTTCCTTGGTTGGCTTGTGCAGCTGAATAAATTCCGTTCTGGATTGACTGATGGTCCTGACTCTCAGCCGGCAGCACGGCAAAAGTTACAAACAAGGTAGTTATCACAAGAATTTTCTGGTATGTCATCGCTATGTCTCCGGAAACGATCGCCGTCTATGCCTCACTTTGACTCTTATTGTTCAAGAGTAGCTGATTTTGAAGTGCCTCTTCAACTGATAAGGCTCATGGAGCCTTCCGCAGCCTACCGTAGTACGTCACTGTTGTAAGTCCGAGCGGGAAATGTTCTAAATAATCGAACACGCCATCCAACTCGTTTAGTCCGTCAAACATCGTTCGCATGTCTTGGTCAAACACACGAATATATCCAGACCCATCTTCGGCGACATACGTAATAAACGTACCATGGTCATATCGTCGAAGCTCAGTGTTATCACGTGTGGTCCAAAGATAGCGGTCACCAATTTTTTGTACGACAGATGTGACCTCTGCCACCTCTTCCTCTAGGGTTTCGACGATACGATTCGAGCCAGTTTCACTAATCCGTACAAGTGCCACGCCATCCAAAACAACGTTGTTCGCCTGTCCATTGAGGACCTTCGGGATCAGTACGAGCAGTGCTACCATGAGCATGGTGGGCCAGTAGTATTTGCGTAGATAGAGTTGTAACGACTTGAATCCCATCAGACGATAATTATAACAAGTGAAATCAGTTTATCTGGTGTTCCTGACGATTCACGTTGTTATGTGTGTATTGCAATTAGTGATACTGAGATGGTCATGCTGTGTCACGCAAAGTTTGATAACGGATATCAATAATGTTGGATGAGTTAAGACGGGAATTCGCCGATGTGGACCGGCGGATTCTAGAATTAGTTGCTGAGCGACAACGATTGTCAAAAGCGATCGGTTCCGCCAAACGAGAAGCTGGACTTCCTACACGCGACTATGAGCAGGAGAAGGAAGTCATCGATCGGGCACGGGCCATTGCTGATGAATGTCGCTTCTCACCTGAATTAGCCGAGCAGATCATGCAGGCGCTTATTCGATCGTCCTTGACTATTCAAGAAAAGGACCATGTTGCTGCCCATGGCGAAGGTGGTGGACGACGTGTATTGGTGATAGGTGGAAGAGGACGAATGGGTCAGTGGTTCGTTCGCTTCTTACTGACGCAGGCGTTTGAAGTTGAGGTGGCTGATCCTGCTGGTGGCGTGGAAGGTTGTCATCATTATTCGGATTGGCGTGAGGCTGAGCTCTCGCATGACTACATTGTCGTGGCAGCGCCTTTGGGTGCCGCCAACGACATTCTTCTGGAATTAGCCGAACGTTCGTTCAGTGGTGTGATCTTTGACATCGGGTCCTTAAAGGGACCTGTTCAGCCAGGTCTTCGCGCGCTCGTCCAAGCCGGAGCGCGCGTAACTTCGCTACACCCAATGTTTGGTCCTGATACGGAACTACTGTCTGGTCGACATGTCATATTTGTTGATGTTGGTGTACCCGAGGCAACTAGGTCTGCGGAGGAGTTGTTTTCCTCGACGATGATTGTGCAGGCTCATATGGATCTCGATAGCCATGATCGGCTCATTGCATGGGTTATCGGGTTGTCTCATGCCCTTAACATCGCGTTTCTTGAAGCGTTGGCTGCGAGTGGGGAAGCAGCGCCTAAACTTGTCGATTTATCCAGTACGACGTTTGATGAACAACTTAGAGTTTCAAATCGAGTCGTACACGACAGTCCAAAACTCTATTTTGAGATTCAGTCGCTCAATGAGTACGGCACTGAGGCACTGACTGCATTACTGAACGCCGTCGAGCGTCTTCGCGCCATTGTGCAGAGTGGCGATGAGGTAAGCTTCACGGATCTCATGGAAAATGGACGCCGGTATTTAGAGGGGCGCCATTTGTAAAAGACCTGAAACCCTAGCGGACAGTTTATCGTTGCTATTGCAACTGTTGTTCACGAGCTAGGACGCTCACGCCGTCACTGATCCAATTTGGTGCGTTCTCACCTTTAAGAAAGTGACCAAACCAATCCAGCACCCGGTGATGATAATCGAGCTGGTTGGGCTTCTTTCGGAGGCTATGATTTTCGTCGTCGTACACCAGCATCACTAAGTCCTTACCGGCCCGGCGAGCGTAGTTGTACAACTCGATACCCTGATGCCAGTCGACTGTGCCATCCTTGTTGCCGAAGGCTACCAACATTGGCGTGTTGAGATCCTCGATGAACAGCACGGGCGAGTTTCGAACATAGGCGTCCATGTCTTGCCAATAAGGTACGTCCATTCGCGCTTGACCCGTTTCAAAATGTGACGACTCAGGCATCCCTTGGTTCCAGTGAATGGTGCCAAACATACTGAAAAAATTGGTGAGGGGGGCGCCTGCCACGGCTGCTGCGAATGTGTTGGTCTGAGTTGGAATAAACGCGGTTTCGTACCCACCCCAAGAATGTCCTACAAGTCCAATTCGTTTCGGGTCCGCAATGCCCATCTGCAGCACTGCTGCCACCGCAGCTTCGACACACTCGGTAGCTGAGACTCCCGGATCTCGATCCCGATAAACAATATCGGGTTGCAACACGAGGTAGTCGTGACTGGTGAAGACACTGGTGTTGTATGGTCGCCGTTCCGATGGTGATACATATCGATGGACCATTTGTGAGCGCAGTTCGTAAACATACACGAGCATCGGGTACTGTTTACTCGGATCGTAGTTGGGCGGATAGAACAACGCACCTTGGAGACGTTGGCCAGTCGGGTGCCGATAGTCCACAAGTTCTGAATGTCCCCACGCGTAGTTTTTCTGGAAGGGATTAGTGTTACTAACTTGCTTCGCGGCTGTTAGGTCTGGGCCACTCACGAAATAGTCTGGCGAATCATTGAAACGCTGAACCACGTACGCATACCGTGATGCATCGTCAGCTTTTATGATTTGGTCAACTTGACTATCAAGCCAGAGGAGGCGTTCCAGCCTGATTCCCTCTTCGATATTAATCCGCGCGTACCCACTTTTCTTGGTCCATTGACCGTATACGCTGACGTAGAAGGGATCCGTTGCACTAATGCCTGCCGTTGTATCTTCCAGAGCAACATATCTATACCGAATAGCTTCGCCCGCCCCGTCGGTCAAGCGCTCGTACGACGACCCATTTGGTGCTACGAGCCAGATGTCATATCGATCGTAGAGAAGGACCGACTCGTCGGCTATTGTCCAACCCGCAACGCCGTACGGGGGGCGTTCTTCGGTGGGGTAGTCGAATTCTGCGTCGGCAAACGAGGCAGCACTTTCACCTGTAATATTCGTGTGCTTGGCGGTCGCCAATTCATACGTCCAAAAGTGATTGTCTTTGAAGTACAGAAGATAACGGCCAGTCGTGCTGCCGCCATGGAAATGCCGGATTTTCTCGACAGCCTTGGTGCGAGTGCCGGTCTTTACGTCGATGACATAAATGTCCATCCAGCGACGACCAAACATCGTTTCGAACGCATAAGGGGTAGTATCTTGCGCCACCGCGAAGGTGTGACCGTCCAATATGGAGATTTCCTCCATCAGGTCTATCCCTAACTGCACGACACTGGGTTCATTCAAATGCCAAACCGCCAAGAGATTACGTTCCCGATCACGTTGCATTTGGATTTTTTGCATGGGAATAATTCGTCTGTCTTGACTGTGCCAGACGTCGACATCGGCAGGCTTTTCCTCATCCTTGCCGTCCTTGTCTTTTGTCGACTCACCGTTGGTGTCAGGAGATGTTTCCCATTGTCTTATTCCGAAGAAAACCGCAGTGCCATCATCTGACCAGCTGGGTTGTCTTTCGTGAACAATGCGAAAGTCTTCTGGGAAATTTGCATCGGTAGTCGGGTCATAGGTGAGAGCACTGGTTTGATTGGCTTCGAGATCATGCCAGGTGAGAATGTCGTGGGTGTCACCCTCGTACCCTGTTCGGGAGTGCGAGCGTAGCACGACCAGGTCATCTTCTTCAGATCGCCACGACAAGCCAGTAAATAGATTGTTCCCTGATGTGAGGGTGTGCAACTCTCCCGTTTCTGGGTTGAACAGTTGTACCCCGTTCCCAGTTTGTCCTTCAGCTGCTATGGTCATGGCGACTAGGACTCCAGCATCTTGCCAGGAAAACGCTGATACGTTGGCGAACTGTACATCGGTCTTGGCATTCAGGTCTCTTACCACGAGATCTGAGCCGATCGATTCGACTGGACTGTTCGTATCGCCACTTTCTTGTTCGGTCTCAGCCGGAGGTGGAGTGCGATGGACTGCCAGGTAAGCATGGTCTTCACTAAAGGCGAAGGTAGCGACACTTTCTATGATCTCGACTTCAAGCGAGTTCAAGTCGAGAAGTCCCATACCAGCGCTTCCTGGGTTTTCGGAAGTATCGAGATTCGCTGGGGCATCGTCGGATTGGCCGATCGCATAGCCCAGCCATCTTGAATCGGCCGAAAAGGCCGCGTTTTCACCAAACGAGGCTGCGGTGCGTACGTCAGTTATTGTGTTCGTAACCCGTAGTTCATTCTCTCCATTCGATCGCGTGATTGGATATGCCAACCACTGACCATTAGGCGATAAAACGCTACCGCGACCGAGTGTTTCCCACTGACCGTAATCGGCTGCGGTTGGTGGCATTTGTTCCTGAGTAAACACGTTGATCGAGAAAGTGCAGCATAGGGATATGGCTAAGAACCGTCGCGCGTGCGATATCAGTAGTGTTGGGACGAAAGCAGCGTCAGGTGCGTTTTGAACAGTGAAGGTCATGGGATGCCTCAGATTAAATTCATTCACAGAGCAACATCGAATGAACCATTAGGTCAATGTTCTTGAAAAATTACGATTCCAAATCGAAGAAGGTTTCAAGGGCCGGGACCTTGCCGAGTCGTTGTGAGCGAGCGACTACCGTGTGAGGTCTTGGTGAGCGCATGATGTTCGAGAGCGCAATGTGAGCCTCGACTGTTCGACGGCGCGTCTCCTCGTCCGGCTCGAGCGTCCACACGCCCCGTTCACCGGTAGTACCTAGGGCAATCCCATCTCGACGAGGCATCACAGTTATGGGCATTAGGCCGCCTTCACTGGTTCGAAGAACACCAAAAAGTATGTAATTCAATTCTGGTTGAGGGACAAGAAAGGTGAGTTGGCCCTTGACTGGCGTTAATTCTTCATCGCCGAATAGAGTTCGTGATCCCAGCCCCGTCGAATTGACGACAATTGGTTCCGGAAGTGACATAAGGTCAGGGAGTGTATCGAATTTCCTAATTACAATGCGGCCCCCAAACTGGGTTACATCGCGTACTAGTGCCTCAAGATAAATGGATGGCTCGATACGCATCCGTGTTCCTCGATTCACATAGGTGGAGGGAAAAGGATGTTCACCCGGTCCCAGTAATTCCGTGCCCATTTGCAGGTGAGCTGGCAGAAGTCCAGCCTCTGCACGGGCTTCTGGTGAACGCGACACCCTCACCTCATCTGTCATAGCGTAATCATCAATCCACGTAATGCCGTAGTTGGGACCAGCGAGGAGTTGAAGTTCTCGATACGAGATTTCCACAGCCTGCCGGAATTGTGTGTCCCAAGCGGGTGTGCGGCCACCGATAGCTACAGCCCGTGACGTTGGTGTGAATCCGGCCCACGCCTTATCGGAGGTGGTGTTTGGAGGGACGGATAACGTATAGATAGTGACCTCAAAACCTCGTCGCTGCAGTTGCCGCGCCGCCGTCAATCCGACCACGCCGCATCCCAGCACTGCGACTCGTCGGTCACTCTGTGTTGCTGCCTCACTTACGAGGTCAGCAGCCAATGAGCCGGTCCCCCATGCCAACGAGTGGCCGGCACCCCCGTGACCGTAATTATGTACGAGCGTCTTATTGTCCAGTTTTTCGGCTCGGACTACAAAGCCGGAAGGTCGGTAAGGACGGAGTCCGACCGTCGTTCGAATCACACGGTTCCACGAGGCATTCAGGCTTGCAAGTTGGATTCTAGGGTTCGTTCCCGGTTGCAACAAGCTCGGTGTTCTAGTCGCACAGCCAGTAAAGCCGAGCCCAAGAGCGGCCAGGCCGGACGCTTTAAGCATCTTCCGTCTATCCATCGAATGAATTCTTTTCTGTACTAGCTTTCCGCCGGTTCCAGTTCAGATTGTTCCTGTTTCTGTCGGAGGCGGTACTCCGGCTTAATGAGGAACATGGTGGCCGCGCAGACTAGCATGATACCGACTAACGTCAAGAAAGCTGGACGATATGTGTTACCAGCCTGTCCATACCACCAACCGACCGTGATCGGACCCAGCATTAAGCCAAGCGCTGTTATGGAGCTAAACGTACCGAGGATTTTTCCCAGATGACCCGGACCAAAAACGTGTTTCGCGACCACCGGTTCTTCCATCAGAACGCCCCCATGCGCAAATCCCCGTGCTAGCTGGAAGATGATCAGGGTGACCAGTCCCTGAATTCCGAAGGCGAGTGAGATATAAAATCCGATCATTACGTAGCAGAGGGAAATCCCTTTGAGTGAATACCGGTCGAAGAACCAACCAAAAAAGATCTTTGACGAAAAGCCCAAGATGAACGACAAACTCACGGTGAAAGCCACTCGAGTCAACGTGAAACCTAGGTCTTTCACAAGAAATGGTGTCACGTTTTGAGTGAACCCCTGATCGACGAAGCCAATGAAGAACTGCACGACACAAAGCACCCAAAACACTGGTTTCCTCAGAATGTTCGAAAAGGTTGACCCCCCGTCACCTTGATCTTCTTCAATCAACCGGCCTTTTACGAAGGTGCGTGGTTTGGCCGGTTCATTACCGAATTCTCGACTGACTTCGTCCTTCGTTGGGGTATCCCTCACAATGAAGTACACGACTGGGAAGACTATGAAAAGGATCGCGAGACTCATGATCGGGAGCCCATTGTTCCAGCCAAAGGTTTGGATCAACCAGGCGAAAATTACAGGGAATATCATTCCGGAGATGCTTGTTGCGCTTGCCGCCAAGCCGAGCGCCAACCCCAAACGCCGATTAAACCAGCGGGCAACCAAAGTCTTAGTTGCCAAAAGGAGTGGAATTGAGGAGAACCCGAGCGGGATTCCAGCAAGCCACCACATCCATTTCCCATCAACGAAATGGAAGAAAACAAAGCCCAGCATTGTCATGGTTGCACANANGTACAAAATNGTTTTGACGCCNNANCGATCAATNAGAAANCCAGCCCCGAATGCCACAATGGCNGCNGTGCCGGACTTNACTGAATAAATCGTNACTACTTCGGCTCGNGTCAAATTCAGNGCATCCTCAACNGCCGGATACATCAACTGAAGCATCATGTTCGCAGTGGANAAAATGAAAATGACACATGGGAAGACGGCNNNAACATTCCACCAGCCGTAGTACATCTTGCCGTCNGGNCCTTTTATTTCATCCTGTATTTCTCGAAACACTCGTACGAAGCGATTACTCATAGCNCATTCTTTCGGTCNATAATGACNATNTTGTACATGATGGTCAGTNCCAAGGTTTCNAGTGAGGGTTTTACGNGAGTNTCAGGGTTTTTCAGCCTTCAACGTTAGANGTCAATTCACCAGCCACGGAACAGGCGTAGNCCNTTCGANCTTCCAAGCCTGTTTCAAAAATGCCACGGTCCNCTACCCAGCGCTGTGTNCTGTCAAAAATNTGCTGGTCGTANGGNAGAAAAACGAGTCGTTCTCCAGGGCCNAATCTCCGCACATCCATCACNTCGTGCCANCGTTTCGGNAAGAACTTCTTGTAAAAATGCGTNTANTGTTCCGGACGNAAATCGATNTCAGCCTGTGCNCGTTTNAACGCNCGGTAGTANTTTCTAACATCATNTTCATCNACAGCGTCTGGNACGAGNGCTGCAATCATNAACGTNGTGTCGAGNATTTTTCGAAAGCCNAGNTGTTCAGCNAGATATAGCGGNCCACCGAATAGACCGGCGGCNGGCACNTNGCGATCGATGAGCAGTTCTAGTCGCTGAAANAGCATTCCACCAAAGTGGAGGTTAATCTCTTCTTTAGTCAGAAACGGTTCGAGCGACTGGATGGTTGAATAGTGACTACCTGANTGATAACCGACNCTAATCGGAATATTGGCNAGGTCTTNAGGATTTNTGACACTTGAGTCTTCTGGNACGTAGATNCCTGAGGGGGNAACNGAATANGCCTCACCCCAGAGCTTGCCGTGACCNGCNGCCGCAGCCATATTAANGGTCCAATGACACGCACAGCTAACGTCNGTCGTTTGCCGCATACCAGATTCGATNCTTTGGTANGCNCCNCGAATCTGGTCTTTGGGTAAAGGTTCAGCNGACTTCACTGANGGGCTGCCCGTNCGTGTNTTAAACTCGTANTNGAGTCCTTCTGCNTTGAAGTATCCCTTGTCGTGNGCGACCCATTCNTGAAGTCGCATATGCGGACTAATCACGAATGTNCTCATTGNGTGTAAGTCTCCTCAGTTCTTTGTGCAGGCTCATCATAGCGGCTCAACCTGATGAGTCAAGGAGTTAGGGGAAACAACAGAATTNTTCTTTTCTTGNCTNNGCNATTCTCACTAAANNTTTTTAANANAGTAGCTTAGTCAAGGTTTCGCNGGTTGTTTGATATAATACNNACCTTAGATTTANAGANATTAGACTTGACAGTNAAGGTCGNTCTGGTCTGATACTCNTCACTCCCCCAATAACCAAAAGTGTCTTGTGTGTGATNGATGTGTTTTGGATATTGGTGATGGTCGNAANGGTTAGGAGAGGTGCNGGACTTGNAACNGAGCCAGCCCCTCTAGAACGTTTTGGTNGAGGAGAAGCGTGTTATGGGTAACCNAACGTCCGGTAATGTNACNGATAAGAGTTTGCGACGGGTGAAGTACGTCAGAAACNTATCGAANCTNGAACAGCTNTCTCCCTCGGAGCGTGCCCAATTAGAGCCAGTCGCNGAACAATATGTTTTCAGAGCNAATGANTACTATNTAAANCTGATTNATTGGGATGATCCGGATGATCCAATCCGTCAATTAATNATCCCNCGCGTTGAAGANTCTAATGANTGGGGNCGNNTGGATGCGAGCAACGAAGAGGCGGTGACGGTTGCNAGAGGCGTTCAGCATAAATACACCGATACGGTTCTGCTCTTATGCAATGAGGTCTGTGGAGCGTATTGCCGCTATTGCTTCCGNAAGCGGCTATTCATGGACGANAANGACGAAGCGACAAATGACGTAAGTGANGGNTTGAAGTACATNGCGGNNCATCCAGAAGTAACNAANGTACTCTTAACTGGTGGAGANCCACTACTTATGAGTACCAGACGCCTAGTAGAGATTTTCAGNGCTCTCCGNGAGATTCCACACGTCAANATTATCCGNATGGGCTCGAAGATGCCNGCATTTGACCCNTTTCGTGTGCTCAATGACGAGGCNCTCCACGAGGCGTTTCGTACNTATTCCACGCCCGAGCAACGCATATATTTGATGGCCCATTTCGATCATCCACGGGAATTGACGGCCGAGGCNATTCAGTCAATCGACACGTGTATNAAGAATGGTGTCATCTGCGTTAATCAGTGTCCGATGATNCGTGGNATTAATGATTCTNCNGANGTCTTATCGGAACTCTNTGAGCGACTCTCGTTTATNGGATGTCCTCCGTATTATTTATTCCAGGGCCGACCCACNGCCGGGAANGAGCCCTACGAAGTNCCGATGGTGCGTGCCTGGACAATCTTCCAGGAAGCGTTACGTCGNGGCTCAGGCCTCGCACGTAGAGCANNNTTCTGTATGTCTCATGAGACGGGGAAGATCGAAATCATGGCGGTCGATGAGAAGCATATTTATTTNCGTTATCATCAAGCNAAANACNCTTCAGANCTNGGTCGNTTCATGGTNTGTCACCGCAATGACGAAGCGTTTTGGTTCGATCANCTGCAGCCCGTGGAGNCGGCAGCCTCAGTGTTCTAGTCGGCCCNTGNGCCACCAGATAANCAAGTTCGAATACAAGCTTGAGCGGGNAGATATTGGNCTGNNTTAGATTGCATCACTGACACTCGCAAGGTTGAAGTTGCGNACTTTCAGAGGTGGCACGATGATTGGNNCGCCAACCGAACTGTTCTCNCCGGCTGCCACGCGTACCGGCTCACCCAACATGTCNACGTTCTGNAATAGCTCGACCANCGATTGATTAAACCGAAAGTTATTCACTGGTCTACTGATTNGGCCGTCCTCNATCAGGAATGTGCCATCTCGAGTCANNCCGGTGTACGAAATCGTCCGGGGGTTCAGGCCTCGGATGTACCANAAACGCGTGATGAGCACCCCACGACGAGTTGATGCAATCATCGCTTCAATNGAATCCNACCCTCCCGACATNAGCAGGTTCGCTGGNGCAGGTCGTGGNGCAACNCCNTGCTTGTTAGCCCAGAATCGNGAGTATGAAAGATTGCGTAATATTCCATTTTCAATCCAGGTTTCNGCTGCNTGCCTTGCGCCNTCGCCATCGAAAGGCGCTGTTTCGGCATCCGGCGNNGCCGGATCACTGTGGATNGTGATCCGCGGNTCAAAGATTTCATCTCCNACCCGTGTTCCACCACTNGGCGAAGAAAAGTATGAGCGNCCTTCGTCGGCNGCACGNCCATCGAAGGTTCTGCGCATNCGGAGCATCAGCATACCGACGGCAGTCGGTTCGAGCACAACGTCGTAATGGCCTGGATCCAAGGAGGTCTTATCGCGCCATGCGTCACATTTGCGCACGGCATCAGTTGCAATCCGAGCCGTTTCGATCTGGTTCCAGTCAGCTGCTTCGTCACCTGCCCAACCNGATGTTGACCCGTCTGGTGACCGCACCGTCAAGGTNGAGGCCACNCCAGTGCTTTTATGNTGNGCGAANAATCCTTCTGANGTNGCAATNGATTGCGAACCNTTCTGGACGTCAATGAATCCTGAGGCGACATGTCCGGCACCACGGGCTTGGTCGATTGCGAGAGCAGTGGCTGAAGCCATNTCCTCGGCTAAGATGCCACCGGTCGTTTCGTAATAACCATTCACCTTGGGGTAATCCTGAGGTGTNAATTCGCCTANNTATTCTGGGTTTTCTGGTGCGAGGCGNGCCAAGGCTTCTGAACGACGAACGGCNTCAGTCAGGGAGGGCTCGTCGAGCAGATTCGTNGTAACTGAGGCNACCCGCTGTCCGAAGGCACTCATAATCGTGACCGACACGTCTGAGCTTTCACCGGCTGTAGTGATGCGGTTATCCGCACTTCGAATAAACGGCCGACTGCGNGCGTTGATCGTAACCCGTGTTGCGGTGGCTTGGGANAGGCNTACGATACGCTCGGTAAGTGCCCGAGCATCCTCAGTCGAAATACCNCCGCGACCTGCACTTGGTGCCTGCATACNGATAANCCTCCTACGCCGTGTTGATGATGGTCGTATNGCGGAACAGTGCTGTGGGACAACCATGAGANACAGCGTTAGCCTGNCCCGGTTGNCCCTTNGCATCACCGAATGTCGCACCCAGCCAGTACGTNTCTGGTCCNCCCAANACGGCCAGCGAATTCCAAAAATCTGGTGTCCGGATTACATAGGCGACATCCCGCAACATCTGGTGCTTTCTGCCGTTNCGGATTTCCCAGAATAGCTGTCCACCGAACTGTGCGTTATAACGCTGTTGATCAATGGAATACGAACCNTCGCCTTCAATGTAGATACCTCGTTCGGTTTGAGCGATGACGTCTTCCTCGCTGAGTGGTGACTCTCCTGGCATGAGGCTCACNTTTGGCATCCGCTGNAAGGGGATACTGGACCAATTTTGACCATAGGCGCAGCCTTGACTCCTCGTCATNTTGGTGTNCGGCGCGATCCAAGCGGCCTGCTCCCGNGTTGTCTGGTAGTTCACAAAAGTTCCGTTCTTGATGATGGGCCATTCNAANGCNGGAACCGCTTCATCATCCCAACCGCACGTCGCACATCCGCCGACTTCGGTTCGGTTNCCCATAAANGTCATGAATTCTGGTCCGAGGCGGGTCGTATTGAGTACGTCTTCTGGTGGTGCCAGAAATGAGGTGCCNGCGTAGTTNGCTTCGTAGCCNAGAGCCCGATCCAGTTCAGTTGGATGCCCAATGGATTCGTGGATCGTCAGCCAGAGGTTCGATGGGTGGAGCACCAAATCCCAGGTGCCAGGCTCCACGGAACGCGCNGACAGCTTCATNGCGGCCTCTTCCGCCCAACGTTCAGCNTGATTNGATAGATCNAGATCGGTGATGTATTCCCACCCACGNGCNGCTGCGGCGACGTCACCNACGCGACTCTGAAAATCNGANCGATCCGATGANACNGCCGTNACTGTCAAGCCAGGATTCTGGCGTATAAAGGTCTGTTGTACNACTGAATTTTCCGTGGTTGCCACCAGNCGGCGCTCTTTAACTGCCATCAGGTTNCCGGAAACAAACTGAACATTCTTGACCTTGAGCGCTGCGCGACTAGCGGCAAACAGCACATCAGCTTTTTCCTCAAGTGACACATCGAACGGGTCAATCGTGTGAGGTGTATCCCACTGCGCNTTGGGATACCTGTCGANGGGGGCCAGTTCGGTTTCCTGTGGTGCGATGCGGTCATTTGCTGCTGCNATCACCGTTGCATTTTTCGCAGCGGTTGCGACCGCTTGGGAGGTCAGGTCGCGTGTTCCGGTGAATCCCCACGAGCCTCCAACTCGTACGCGGATACCGAGGCCATATGATTCCGTGAAATTGACGCCCGTAATTTGTTCTTCTCGTGTTCGCAGCGACTCGAACCAATGTCGTGATACACGGACATCGGCGTAGCTCGCACCGGCCTGCACAGCGGCATCCAACGCGAGGAACGCCAGTTCGCGTTCTGCCGGNNCAGTGACATCTGGTGTATCACCTCCTGGGCTGCAGCCCCACTGGCCAGCGCTTAGTGTCAAGGTAGCGGCGGAAATGCCGACAGCGCTTGATGTTCNGAGAAAGTCACGGCGTGTGGGCGTAATCGCGACACGCCGGTGGTTGATGGCGCGGGGGAGCAGTGGCTCACTCGATTTCTGGAAACTCATGGTGATTCCTCATTATTAGGAGACCTGAACGAANGGTGTCCAACCAGTTGGTTGGACACCGACCAGAGTGTCTTGCTTGATGTCGTCGACTCTTAAGTCACTGCTTGTTGTACGCAATACCAGCTTGTTGAGCTTGTTCAATGGCGATCACCATTGCTGGCACGAGGGTCACTCCTGGCAGCAAGTTCGCTCGGAGCGCCGCATCGATATCAGCCGCCGTCCCTTTACCTCGCGCCTCAAGTTCTACCACCCATGAGTTCAAAGCGTTGTTGCACATAATAAACTTTGTGCCCAGATTCTGAAGGTTCTCAATCCCTACTAGGGGCATAGCACCCTCAAGCGCAGCGAAGTTTGGAGACTGCAACCCCTTTGCGAGTAGAACCGAATCGTCCGAGGTCGGGTGATTGAACACGTTTCTCGTGTATGGCCTGCCAGCCGAATCGTCCAAGCCCGCGTACTCACCCACGTTGTACCTAGACCAAATCTCGTCGTTAAATCCCAGGAAAATACTCGACGCTGGACCCCCGCCGTAAAAGGTTCCCACTGTGCCGACCTCCTCATTGCCCACTCCGTACGCCGAAGCATAGGTATTGATGTAGTTGAAAATGTGCACCAGTGGAAAGCTTAGTTTGTGGTTCGGAAAGTCAAAAAAGCACTTATGACTGCCTCCTACCTCACTGGTCCAGTCTTGTGTGGCGGCTGCAGCGGTATGGCCACCCGACCATGGAAGGCCAGCAGCAACGGCGGTCGCTGCTATTCGACCTAGAAAGCTTCGTCGGGGGGTGGCATTGCTATCAATCATTGATTTTCTCCGTATGAATGCGAGGGCGGTACGCTGGTAGTGCCCATAGCGTTTTGTAAATCCAGACTCCTCGGTTCTGACAATTTGAGGTGATTATCACACAACCAGTTCAAATGGAGCGCACCGATGGGTTGTGTGCGTGGAATTGTAAACAATTTGAGCAGTTTATTTCTAGCGGCAGTTGTGGGTTCCAACACGACCAGAGGGTGCCTGTTTGGCCTTGTTTTTTACCGTATTTTGACCCATTTGAAGCCTTCCGCCGTGCGTCAATGTTAGGAGTTTGCCTCCTAGTTTTTTGGCAGTGAACTCGTCGGTTGACTAGTGTAAAATTCTTGCATATAAGAGTTCTTAAATTGTCAGGAGAGTCTGTTCCGGCGTCACTGAAAGAAGGGCGTGTCATGGCAAATACACGATTTCTTAGTTGGCCGAACTTGGTTGGGTGTGCCGTGTTGTTTGCGTTCTTAGGGAGCGCTCCAATGCTGGTGTCAGCGCAATCAGTTGACGAAGCGGTGACCTTCACGAAAGACATTGCTCCCATATTTCAACAAAAGTGTGAGGCCTGTCATCGAGACGGTTCGATGGCACCAATGTCCCTCGTGAATTTCCGTGAGACGCGACCATGGGCTCGGAGTATTAAAGCTGCGGTGGCGGCACGTGAGATGCCACCATGGCATCTTGATAAGACGGTTGGTATCCAAGAGTTCAAGAACGACCGCTCGTTGACCGACGATCAAATTAATACCATCGTCAGGTGGGTAGATGCAGGGGCTCCGATGGGAGACCCGGTGGACATGCCTAATCCTATGACCTGGCCCAAAGGGGAGACTTGGAACTTCGAGGAGCTGTTCGGACCACCGAATTTAATTGTTAAGTCTCCGGCCTACAAGATGGCTGCTAAAGCGCAGGATGTTTGGTATAAGCCTGTTGTCGAGACCGGTCTGACTGAGGCGCGTTGGGTTCGTGCGATCGAGATTAGACCGTCCACGCCCAAGGGTCGACGGATTATGCACCATGCTTTAGCGAGGCTTCAGCAGGAAGAGCCAGAGTTAGAAGAAACAGCAACTGATCCTGATGATGTCGGCCCCGGTCTCTTCATGGAGTGGGCCGTCGGGAAGCAGGGTGAGATTACGCGCCCAGATAGTGGAAAATTGATGCTGCCTGGTTCAAAAATAGTTTGGGATATTCACTATCATGCGGTTGGCGAAGAGATCACGGATTCAGCCGAACTCGCAATTTACTTCCCCCCGAAAGGGTACGAGCCGAAACATCGCCAAGTGTTGCACCTCATGCACGGTATTGAAGGGGGGAGTCGTGGCCTCGACATTCCACCGAATACTGTTTCGGTGCATCAGGGCTTTTTCCCACTGAAGAAGGCTGGTCGGGTAGAGAATTTTCAGCCGCATATGCACCTGCGTGGTAAAGCAATGTCGATGGAGGCTTTGCTGCCAACGGGTGAGCGCCGGATGTTGAGCCATGTCAACGATTATCAATTTGATTGGCACAACAACTATGTGTATGCGGATCATGTGGCACCGTTGCTGCCGAAAGGGACACTCCTTCGAATCACGGCGTGGCATGACAACACATCCGCAAATCGTGACAATCCTGATCCTAGTCAGTGGGTGGGTTGGGGTGACCGGACGGTCGACGAAATGGCACATGCGTGGGTAAACGTGACCTACATGAGTGACGAGGATCTTGAATCTGAGATTGCCCAGCGCGAAGCAAGTCGACTCGAGCTGACCGACGAGCAGCAACCGTAAGGGATTTTTCGCTGAAAATTGTGGACTGTGCTAAAGAGCGTGTAGTGCGCTGCACAATCGAAAAGCTCTTGTGAGCTACTGCGCGGCTCTACGTTACTGCCTGGTAAGACCTAAGATTCGATTTATGACCGCATTACGAATGTCTGCTGTGAGTCTCGGTATGACTGGCATCCTTGTGATTTTGCTGCTTGTCGCACCCCAGCAAGTGCTGTCGCAAGAGTTAGCACTGGCGCCGATGCGGACATCAGGTCAGAGCGTGACGGCAGCGTATGAAGGTTGGTTCCGCCATTCCGATGGACAAATCAGTTTACTGGTTGGGTACTTTAACCGTAACTCGGAGGAAGTACTTCATATACCCGTGGGACCAGATAACCGGATCGAGCCTGGTGGTCCAGACCGTGGTCAACCCACTCACTTTCTACCTCGGCGAGCCTGGGGCGTTTTTACTGTGACGTTGCCAGCCGACTTTGGCGACCAGCAGTTAACGTGGACCCTGGTGGCGAATGGGGAAACGACTCAGGTGCCGATGAGTCTGAAGACCGACTGGGAGGTCGAGCCGTACCTCGAACCGGCGCAGGGAAATACTCCGCCGATGGTGCGATTCGAACCAGGAGGACAGCCGCAACAAGGACCACCAGTAAGTATCAGTGCTGAGTATGAAGCGACGGTGAATGAGCCACTCGACCTCACAATCTGGGCGAGTGATGACGGACAAGTTGATCCAAATCGGCGGGCACTTGAAGGGGCGCCCGTGCGGATTCGCTGGGTCAAGCACCGCGGAGAGGGTGATGTCGTTTTCAGTAATCCTCGACCAGAAACTGACGAAACAACTGGTGAGACAATGACCAGCGTCACCTTTAATGACGTTGGTAACTATGTCCTGCGTGTGCAGGCCAATGACTCGTCAGGCCCTGGGGGTGGTTTCCAGTGCTGCTGGACCAATGCTCACGTGAGTGTTGTGGTTACGGATGCCGGATCGAAAAGCCCGTAAGTCGACTGCTGAGAGGGTATCGTGAAGTGTTTCAAGGCCTTTTGATACATTGAGAGATGAGGGCTATTGTTTTTTTTACAGTGACTCATCTAAAATTGGGAGAGGGCATACTGATGGAAGTCAGGTGCTATGTTCACAAAATCGTGTTTTCGTGGGGGTGAGTGTGACTACAAGGATAATGCGCTGGGTCGTAGTACTACTAATGACGGTTGCAAGTTCGGCGATGGTTGGCGCCCAAGAGTACAAGGGCCGAGCTAAAGTCAAAGGTAAGGTCAAGAATGCCCAGGGTGAGAACATCAAAGATCCCATGGTCAAGGCCGTGTTTCTCGAAACGGGCACTGGGCCAGAGACAAAAAAAGGTAAAGGGAACGGTAATTTTGAGATCAAGGACCTCAAGCCGGGAATGTGGAAGCTGACGATTGTGGCCCCGACGAGTCCACCAGCTGGTTACGGTGGCGTGTTTGTCGAGGTGGAAGTGATGCAGAATGGTATGCGAGACCTTCAGGTGACCCTTCCCGGTCTCCAGGAGCAGCTGACCGCAGGCCAGGAACAGTTGAGAGCTGGGAATTATACCGATGCTCGGAATTCACTTCTCGGGTTGCTGGCTGCACTGCCAATGCAGTGGAATGTAAATCAGCTCATCGCAACCGCGTACCAGGAAGACGGGATGCACGCGGAGGCGCTGACGCATATTGACGCGTTTTTAGCTGCCGCCGTAGCGGAGGCGGCTTCGGGTGCGTCCCTGCCGAATCCACGAAACGAGACCAATGTCAGGATCCAGGGGGTAGATAGCGCGGCACAGCTCGGTGACTATGAGCGGATGAATGGCTACCTGAATGCTATCGGTCCTCGAATGTTCGGCCGTCCCGTTGTTACAACGGTGATTGGTGTGGCTGTGAATACGCTAATCCCAGCTGAAAATTTTGACCAAGCTATTGCCCTGCTCAGCGTGGCGATAGAAAAGTCACCCGATTCAGCGGGCCCTTATTTCCGGCGTGGGATGGCCTACGTGAAGGTAGAGCAGGATGATGCGGCGGTGGCCGACCTAGAAAAATTCGTTGACATGTCTGTAATCGAGAATGCGGAAGTGTTGCAGGCCAAGGAGGTTCTAGAGGGTTTGGCCGAAGCTGCTGGCGCTCAGCAGTAAGGTCTGTTGTTACACACTGAGTATTAGAACTCGAATAATCCGGCCGAATGGCGCATCCCGTGGATGGGTCACTCGGCCGGATTTTTTAGTGCAGGAATGACACGCCACTCCAAAAATCGGCGCTGCTGCTGCGTGTACGTTACCGTCTACTGATTTACATACCCGCTGGATAATGGTGTGTTGTTAATAGGGATCATAATGTGCGCGCCCGGCGTGCCTTCACGCATTAGCCATGGCATCCCGTGACCTTGCAGAGCATTGTCCCGCTGACTCGTGGTCGAAACACCAATCGAATCTGGTGTTGCGTTCGGGACGAGCATCACCCAAAGTAATTTGATCTGGTTGTCGTTGTGTCGTAACAGGTACATCATCGTTCCGTACGGTGCTGTTGGGACAGCGCCTGATTCGCGGGCTTCACCTAACGCCGCGGCGATCTCTTCATTTGATTTGCCCTCTGCTTGAAGTTTTGCTCGGAGGTCATTAGCGGGGCCCATCACCTGATTAAAGCATCTGGTGTCCGCAGGATTCCCTGGAATACATTCGATGGCATTGGAGCCCTGCCGAATGACAACGCGTTCACCCGTGTCCGGATGGTAAACGAGGACAGTTGCACCCTCTCGTAGATCTTCCGGTAGAGGTAAGACGGCATTTATGAGCGAGTCAGGAAAGGCATGTTCATGACTCCAGTCTTCTTGCGCGCTCGTTGACTGAATCAGAAACGGGTTAACGAATATAAGAGCTAAGACGATTACAGATGCTTTCATTAGAGCCTCCTAGATAAGTTCCATAAATAATCAGTGCCAACAAATTTTGAAAAGAGGGGCGTCATCGTTATTCCGCAGGTTCCAATCTGACAATCGGTGTTAATGCGCCGTCTCTACCCTCGGTCGCTATGTAGATATAGTCATCCGGGCCTTGTCGAATGTCACGGATACGCCCAAGTCCTTGCAGTAAGGTTTCTTCTTGTTCGACTTCTTGGTTGTCTGCCGTCAGCGTCAGACGCGCCAGTTGCTGGCCTGCCAGACCTCCAACGAAAATATTACCTTGCCAGTCTGGAAAATGTTGCCCTGTGTAAATCAACATTCCGGACGCTGCAATTGATGGAACCCACACGTGGTTTGAGTGTTGCAGACCTTCCAGAAGCGTACTGTTATGAATTGCTAGGCCACTGCCGTAGTTCACGCCGTACCCAATCACGGGCCAGCCATAGTTCTGCCCAGGTTGTACCCGGTTGAGTTCATCGCCTCCTTGGGGGCCGTGCTCGTGAGTCCAGATGTCTCCAGTTTCTGGGTGGATTGCCAGGCCTTGTGGATTACGATGGCCGTAGCTCCAAATCTCAGGGCGCGCATTAGCTTTGTTGACAAACGGGTTATCTTCAGGCACACGACCGTCGTCATGCAGTCGTATCGTCGTTCCGTGGTGGTTTGAAGGGTCTTGGGCCGGGTGTTCTTCCAAGTTGCCGGTTGGAGGCGCCTGGCGATCGCCCACCGTGAGAAAGAGAAAGCCTTCCTCATTGAATGCGAGCTTACCTCCATAGTGCCCGCGACCTTGTGAGGCTGCTTCAAAAATCTCTTCAACATTTGTGAGCTGGTCGTTCTCCCATTGAGCACGGATTAGCCGTGTCGTGGACCCACCATCGTTGGGTTTCGCATAAGTCAGGTATAGCAAGTGATTCGACGCAAAGTTGGGATGGGTCATCACCTCGAATAGGCCACCCTGACCCTCGGCATGCACCGCTGGCACACCGGCTACAGCTTCGGGTAAGAGGGTGCCGTTTCGTACGATACGGAGCCGTCCTGGTCGTTCGGTGACGAGCATGTCACCGTCGGGAAGAAACGTCATGGACCAGGGAATCTCCAGTCCTTCCACCACTGTGACCACGCGGTACTGGTGATGTTGGGATCCAAACACACCTGATTGAGCCCAGACGGAACTCGTCAGCGTAACCAAGAGGCAAGTTGTAGTGAGTACCAATAAGTTTCGAAGCATTTCAAACTCCAGAATTAGATCGAAGGAACGGATTATTCAGTCGCTGCGTTGTCTTCTGCCAAGACCCATTTCTGAAGGCGTCGGCCTCGGTTGACCTCACCAGTATAAAGGTTGCCTTGGGAGTCAACGACCAATCGGTGAATCCAATGGAATTCACCAGCGCCATGGCCACGACGGCCAAATGAGCCGAGGATTTCCAGGGTGGCCCGTTGTACGATCCAGACCCGTTGGTTTGTGCCATCGGCGACGTATAGGAACGTCTGTTGTTCGTCCGGAGACACGTCCACATCCCACGCGCTACCTTCACCCATGGTGGCTTTTTCAATGACCACTTCGTCCACGTACGTGCCGTCTCGCTGGAAGACCTGTACTCGACTGTTGGTGCGATCCGCGACGTACACAAGACCGTCATCCGTTAAGCGAAGTCCGTGAACGATGTTGAATTCTTGTGAGGGGGAACCCTCCGGATCGAATGCTTCACCGGTGTCCGCGTCCTGTCGATCTGGAGCAATCGGTGGAAAGAAACCAGAGTCGAGTAATTCGCCATCGGGTCCGGCATGGCGATACCTGCCCGCCAAATAACTGGTTCCAGCAGGGAAGTCTTGGGGTTCGTTTCCGTAGGCGCCCCAGTGACGCTTGTACTCACCGGTGGTGGCGTCAAATACGATGACGCGTCTATTCAAGTAGCCGTCGGCAACGAACACCTCGTTCGTCTCTGGATCAATTTCCATGTCAGTGGGGTGTCCTAAGAATTCCGTATGGGCATTGCCTCCGGTTTGTCCTCGTTGTCCAATCTGGAGCAGGAACTCACCGTCCGCCGTAAATTTCAAGACCTGGTGATCATTGGTATCTTCCCCGGCCAACCACACGTTGTTTTCGTGATCGACGAAAAGCCCATGTTCAATCTCAGGCCAGTCGTATGCTTCATCTGGGCCACCCCAACCACGCAGGTAATTGCCTTCGGCGTCAAACTCCACGATCCACGGAGCGGGGTTACAGCATAACGAAACTGGCGGGTCTTGAGCTGCACCCAATTCGTCTTCACTGAGACTGCCAGGACGGTGAAAGACCCAGACGTGGTCTTGGGCATCAACCGCCAAACCTGCGATTTCTCCAATGAGCATGGCGTCGGGTAGCGGCTTCGGCCAGAATGGATCGACTTGATACTGGGGCATAATCGTTTCGGATGCCGCGGGAGCGGTTTCTTCCTGAACCGGCTGCCCACATCCGAGGGCGACCACGCATAAAATGGTAGCTGTACTGCAGTACAGACTATTCTTAAAACTCATGTTGATTCTCCTGCGTTGACGAACACGCCGTAACGGCTTTTCGTAATGATCGTATCCTGACCTGACACTTGACGCAATCGCTAAGGAATTTACTATTTTACCGCTTTCCTGCTGACACATTGAATTTGGTGTCTTGTTCGAGCGTTCTTAGTAGCGTGGCTGCGGGTTGTGTGGGACATTCGAGGCCCCTCAGGCGCTGTCGTCAGAGAAGGTGTGCCAGGAGGGTAAGGCCCAAATCAGGAGTTCACGTTCATCAGGAATCTGCCAGCGATCCGTGCATGACGTCCTTACGGTATGGTGACAACGAGTGCCCGGCAGTGTCTGCGGCCGATCCGTCGATACCCGTGTTTCAATGACGCTTTGAAATACACAGAGTCACCCTTATCGAGTGTTGTTTCTTTCCCGCGAATGTAGAGTCCAAGTTTCCCTTCGAGTACGAAAATGAATTCGTCACCTTCGTGTTTGTGCAAACGTACATCCTCGACCGGCAAGGATTCAAAGTCTGCGTAATAGGCATTAAATTTGCGTTCGGTGGCAGGGAAATCCAAGGATTCAAAATAGTACCCGACGTTTCCAATACCCACCTGTTGGGGTAATCGAACCCGTTCGTGGTTGCGCACGATTGACACCTCGCCGGCTCGATCCTTTAAGAAGTAGTCCAAGCCAAGGCTGAATACCATGGAGATTTTCAGCAACGTCGGAAGCGTTGGGTACATTTTGCCGCGTTCAATTTTTGAGAGAAGTGCGGCTGAAAGACCGGTATGGGAGGCAAGCTTGACGAGTCCCATTTTTTTCTGTACCCGGAGTGCTCGGATCTTTGGTCCGATGTCATAGCTATCAAGCATTCCACTCAATGTTTCTGTCAAAGGCATGGCGTATCCTCGTGTTTTTCCTGAAAGTGCAATTCAAGCTGTTCGTTTTGCCTGTCGATCCCTCTTAGGATTAGTTTACCTAATAGGAAATAAGTTTATCTTTATAATAGAAAATAATGGAGTCACGAATCAAAGAAATGATGAAGATTTGGCAGGCCGATGGCCACCGGTGGCTCTCATGCGAGCAACGGATAAAGGCCCCATTGGCCGAGGTGTTTCCATTTTTCTCGACAGCACGGAACTTGGAGCGCTTGACGCCGCCATTTCTTCGTTTCCGAATTCGACGCATCTCATCGGAACCCCTAGGGGCTGGTGCACTCATTGACTATTCGCTCACACTTCATCCCCTGCCGGTCCGGTGGCGGACACGCATCGAACATTGGGACCCGCCACATCAATTCGTTGATCTGCAGATTCGGGGTCCGTTCAAGCTGTGGCGGCACACACATACCTTCCGTGCTGCCGGTGAAGACACGGTGATTACCGATACGGTCCAGTTCAATCTGTACTGCGAACCCTTGCTCGCCATGACACCATTGCCCGCTTGGATTGAACGCGACCTGCGAGACATTTTCGAATATCGGCAGCGTGAGATCCTCAAGGTGTTTGAGGCTGATGCGGGCAGGTCTCACATGGACGACGAGCGGTAGCTCGCCCTGATAACATATTTGGTATGGAGGCAAACAGATGCGTGTAGCGATGACCGGTGCCACGGGATTAGTTGGTTCGTCGTTGGTTCCGCTGCTTGAAAGCAATGGATATCAGGTGACTCCACTTCGACGTGGACCGTGTGACGACAGTACGACTCCTAGTTGGAATCCCCTAAATGGAGACCTGTCCGGTGCTGCGGTCGATGGAGCCGACGCCGTGATACATCTAGCTGGCGAGAACATTGCCGGTGGCCGGTGGACGAAGGCACGAAAAGCGCGAATCCGCGATAGCCGTGTTGATGGCACACGTCATCTCTCTGAGGCGCTCGCTCGTCTGGAGCGGCCACCGAAGACGCTGATTGTGGCGTCTGCTGTCGGGTTTTATGGCGACCGTGGTGAGGAGTGTGTGCACGAACAGTCCAGTGCAGGTACTGGCTTCTTGCCAGAGGTGTGTCAGGCGTGGGAGGCGGCTGCTGAGCCGGCGAAAAGCCGAGGGATTCGCGTGGTTCAGTTGCGCATTGGAATTGTGTTAACGCCAGCAGGAGGGGCGCTCGGAAAAATGTTGCTCCCGTTCAAACTTGGGCTCGGGGGTGTACTGGGGTCCGGTCAGCAGTACATGAGCTGGGTTGCGCTCGATGATGTGTTGAGCAGCGTCCTGCATGCATTAGGCACGGAGTCGTTGACAGGACCCGTCAATGTCGTGGCGCCACACGCTGTCACGAATAAGGAATTTACAAAAACGCTGGGTCGTGTCTTACGACGCCCCACGTTCTTTCCGGTGCCTGGATTTGCGGCTCGGATACTCTTTGGTGAAATGGCGGATGCTCTGCTACTGGCCAGTACGTATGTTGAGCCAAGGCGTCTACAGAGTACTGGATTTGTGTTCGGGTATCCCGCACTGGAACCGGCGCTGAAACATGTCATTTCAAACTGAATTGAGAGATAATCATTCTTTTTGGAGGTCATAATGTCGACAACCGTACATGTCACAGTCAAAACCAAGGCAGATAGTTTTGACGCGATGCATAACTACGCAAAAGAAGATTTAGCGTTTACTAGAGAATTTGAAGGCTGCCATTCTATTCACGCTAGTTCTGATAAAGCGACGAACACGATCAAAATGGTGTCGGTCTGGGATAGCAAAGAGGCCTATATGGCTTACTTCGAAAAACGAGGTGAACGCAGCGGTGACAAATTTGCCGCATGGTTAGAGCCAGACGGTATCACCCTCGAATTCCATACTACGGATGATTGGGGATACGGGGCGGACTACACTCCGAAGAAATAAGTACCAGACGGGTGTGCAATGTTAAATAGCCAGCGCTGCGATGCAGCCTGGACCTTCTTTTAAAGGAGAACGAACGATGTCCTCGATTACAGAGATCGCTCACACATTCTTTGAGGCCTGTGAGACAGGCAAAGGCTGGGAGGGATGCAGCGAACACTGCACTGCCGACGCGACTTTCTCTGCGCAAGCCGAACCGCTCCTCGACGTGAAGAGCGTGGAACAGTATGCCGAGTGGATGAAGCACGCGTTCACGTTCCTGCCCGATGCAGGATATGAAATCAAGTCGTTCGCGACTGATGAGGAGCGGAGGTCAGTCTGCGCGTATGCCGTGTTCTCTGCCACGCATACGGGAGAAGGTGGCCCGTGCCCACCGACGGGAAAGAGTACGTCGACGGATTATGTCTACGTCATGGAGTTCGACGAAGACAACAAGGTCCGACACGTGACGAAGATTTGGCATGCGGGATTGGCTATGAAGGACCTTGGTTGGCTCGGGTAGGCGCCGTCCTAAACCGACGAATCTCTTGACTGTCAATGGAACTGATGCCGTGAGCCAACTCATCGAATGTGTTCCGAACTTTTCTGAAGGCATCGACGTAGCCGTGATCAAGCAGATCACCGATGCCATCGAAGCGGTCGATGGGGTGACGCTCCTGGATGTGGATCCAGGCGCTGACACCAACCGAACGGTCGTGACGTTTGTCGGAGCGCCCGAGCCAGTGATCGAGGCAGCAGTGCGGGCTGCCGCCAACGCCAAGGAGCTCATTGACATGCGCACCCACACGGGTGCACATCCCCGATTTGGCGCGATGGACGTGTGCCCGCTCGTTCCCGTCGCCAACATCACGATGGACGAGGTCGTATCGTACGCCCACCGGCTTGCCGAACGGTTAGGCCAGGAGGTTGGCATCTCAGGATTCTTGTATGAGTACGCCGCCAAGACCGCCGAACGACGCAATCTGGCGACCTGTCGGGCGGGCGAATACGAAGCGCTGCGGGAACGTTTGTCCGATCCCGCGTGGAAGACTGACTTCGGACCGGGCACGTTCGATCCCGCGTACGGTGTGACGGCTGTTGGCGCTCGAGACTTTCTGGTTGCCTACAACGTGAATCTCAATACCACGAGTACGCGTCGGGCGAACGCCATTGCCTTCGACGTTCGCGAGAAGGGTCGAGTGAAGACCATCGACGGCACGGCGGTTCTAGACAAGCAGGGTAACAAAGTCTGGCAACCCGGCTCCCTAAAGTGCGTGAAGGGCATCGGTTGGTTCATCGAAGAGTACGGCATTGCACAGATCTCGATGAACCTGACGAACATCTCGGTTACGCCCGTGCACGTTGCCTTCGACGAATGCTGTGAGCGGGCGCGGGCGCGCGGGATACGGGTGACGGGCTCCGAGGTTGTGGGCCTTGTGCCGCTAGCTTCCATGCTCGAAGCCGGCAAGTACTTTCTCCGCAAGCAGCAGCGGTCTGTAGGCGTGTCGGATGCAGAGCTCATCAAGATTGCTCTGAAGTCCATGGGTCTCGATGAGCTCAAGGTGTTCAACCCTCAAGAGAAGATCATTGAGTACGCCGTGGCCAGCCGGAGTAATGCGAACCGACTCGTAGACAAAACGCTTGAGGCGTTCGTGTACGAGACGGCGTCGGAGTCGCCAACACCTGGCGGTGGCTCGATATCCGCGATCATGGGCTCACTGGCCGCAGCGCTCGCCACGATGGTGGCCAACCTGAGCGCCCATAAACGCGGATGGGACGACCGATGGGAAGAGTTCTCCGACTGGGCGGAGAAGGGTAAGGCCTTGCACGATGAAATCCTGTCGCTCGTGGATGCTGACGCTGATGCGTTCAAGAAGGTGATGCAGACCTACGGCTTGCCGAAGGACTCCGAAGCCGATCAGGCGGCTCGCCACCAGGCCATTCAGGAGGCGACCAAGGGTGCCATTGAGGTTCCGCTACGCATCATGCAGAGGTCCCTTGATTGCTTCGAGGTCATTCGGGCGATGGCGGAGTCGGGATTGCCTGCCAGCCAGTCCGACGTTGGAGTGGCGGCCCTCGCCGCTCGAGCTGGCGTCATGGGAGGGTTTCTTAACGTGAAGGTCAACATGAAGGATCTCGACGACCACACGTGGGTCGACGAGAAATTGGCGGAAGGCCAGCGACTTCAGGATGCAGCAATCGCTGCGGAGAAGGCTGTTCTCGAGATTGTTGGTGACAAGATCTGACCGTGCGACTTGAAGGGGCGCCAATCATCGTCGCCCTTTTTCCTATTAATCGGTCGTTGGTGGATCGTTAGTCAAAGGCCGACAAGTCATATCTTGACTGCCACACCCCCACACCTGACCGGTCACGGTGTCAATTTTCCAGACTCCAGCGCCAGAACTCGATGTGAATTGGTAGCGACCATTCCAGCCGACCAGAAAATACGACACTACGAACAGGAACGTGGCAATCAACAGGCCGTTAACGAAGTATTTGTTGTCCGTCATAACCCCTCCAGTCAATAGTCGATCGGTTGCGCTCACTAAATTTTTCTTATTCGTTTTTGACCGCAATCCCCTGCATCTCAAATCGCAGACCAAATAGAAGTGGTGCTGAGCCAAGAAACGCTCTGGGAGGCAAGTTCTTTGAAAAATAGCTTCTATAAACCTCGTTGAAATCCGAGTACAAGTTCAAGTCAGTACAGTAAATGGTCA